>NZ_JBMDXT010000383.1:0-8084 GCF_048594475.1 Nakamurella sp.
TCCGGCTGCTCGCCGCGCAGGGCTTCACCGACATCATCGGCTGCGACCGGCACGGCGCGGTCGACCCGGCCAAGCAGGGCATGGACGAGTTCCGCCGGTGGATCGCCGACAACACCAACCCGCGCGGGCTCCGCGGACCGCTCAAGGAGATGATCGCCGGCGCCGACGTGTTCATCGGGGTGTCCGCGCCGAACCTGCTGACCGGCGAGGACATCGCCCGGATGAACGCCGGCGCCATCGTGTTCGCGCTGGCCAACCCCGACCCCGAGGTCGACCCGTTCGCCGCGGCGCAGCACGCGTCGATCGTGGCGACCGGCCGGTCGGACTACCCGAACCAGATCAACAACGTGCTCGCGTTCCCCGGCTTCTTCCGCGGCATGCTCGACGCCGGCACCCACGAGATCACCGAGGCCACCATGCTGGCCGCGGCCACCGCGATCGCCGACTGCGTCTCCGCCGAGGAACTCAACCCCAGCTACATCGTGCCCTCGGTCTTCGACCCGGACGTCGCGCCGGCCGTCGCCGACGCCGTCCGCAAGGCGGCGCTGGGCGGCTGACACGAGGGGCCGTCCGGTTGGTCGGAGGAAAAGTGCGACGGGTCGCACTTTTCCTCCGACGTGGCCGCCATCGGCCCCCTGCGGTCAGGCGACCAGGCGCAGGGCACACGCGTCCGAGCACGCTCGACCCCCGCCCGTCCACCCACCACGCTCCAAGGCCTGGGCGACCTGGGCAGCGACCAGGCAGGGCCGGGTGACGACGTCCCGCCAGCCGAACCGCAGCACCGTCTCACCGGACAACGCCAGCGCGTTGTCCCGCCGCAGATCGCGGAATGCGTCCTCGGGACGGTGCGCGGCCCGCCCGTCCAATTCGACGACCGTCGCGTATCCGCCGTACCGGACATCGTGGTACTTGGAACGCCTTCCGTCGTACTCTCGTCGGTTCCGATGTCCGGAAGGCAGCCGGTGGGCGCCTTCGACGTCCCGCCGGTACTGCCGCTCCAACGGAGACTGCACGCCGTCGGCGACATCCGCCAGGACATCCCCGATCAGCCACCGATGGGGATGTCGGGCCCGACCGGCGAGGGTGTCCAGCAATCGTTCCGGGGTGGTCAGCCGTCGCTGCGTGACGCGGATCAGGAGGTCGATCACCGCGCCTTCGTCACCCGCGGCCAGGTGATCGAGCACGGAGTGCTCGATGCGGGTCCGGGTCGGTGTTCGACTCGGGTGCACCGCGGCGGCCAGGCCGGACGACCGATGGATCCGCAGGCCCGGCTGCGGGGCCACCCGCCGACGCTCGGGAATGCTGACGTGCACCCGGCCGGGCGCAGCATCCAGTGTGCCGTCCCACCACAGGGCCGTCCCGTGGCTCAGGGCCGCACCCGGTCCGCCGTACAGCAGCGCCGCCCACGCGACGGCGTGGTCGGACCCCGGCCCGACCGTCGTGAGGTACACACCCGGCAGCAAGGTGCGCCACAGACCGTTGGCCAGGTGTCGACGGGCCTGAGATCCGGTCAGGCCGAGGGCCAGCAGTTGTCGCCGCGCCACGACACCATGTTGGTGTGCGGCGAGGGCCAGCCAGGCCGGAGGTGACTCGGACACCGCTCGAGGGTGCGCCCGTCCCCGGCCGAAGGGAAATGAGCTTCTCGCGACCTGTGGACAACTGCGCGCCACGCAGGAGGAACGACGGTTGTCCACATCTGCCGACTGATTCGGCGGAAGAAATGTGCGCCCAGCCGCGGTTTTCTTCCACACTCGCAGGCAAGGTCGCCGCGGCCGTAGGCTCGTGCGGTGCGGGTCGTCGCCGAGTTCACCACCGAGCCCTTCCACGGGGAGGGCGAGCCGCCGGAGCATGCCCGGCGGGCGTGGCAGGTGGTGCAGGACGCCGGGCTGACCGGGGAGTTCGGGCCGCTGGGGACCGAGGTCCGCGGCGAGCGCAACGAGGTGCTGGACGCCCTGCACGCGGTGATGGTGGCGGCGCTGGACGCGGGCGCCACCCGGATCACCCTGCAGGTGCAGACGGACGCGCACACGGACCCCGAATGACCCACACCCCGGATCCCGCCGCGGACGAACTGATCGCCGCGGTCCGACCTCTGGTGGACCGGATCGGCGGCCGGTTGATCGATCCGACCGAGGTGGCCGACGGCGACGTGGCCCTGAGCTTCCGGGGGGACGTGTTCACCGCCGTCCGGCTCGCCGCCCGACCGGCGGGGACGGCCGCCGGCGGCGACACGGGCAGCGCCGTGGACGGCCGGAACGAACGCGGCGAGCCGGAGCCCCGCCCGGACGAAGGCGGGCTGGCCGGCATCCTGGCCGACGTGCAGCGCGAGTTCGCCGAACCCCTGCACGAGCTGCCCCGGCCGGACAAGCAGCGGGCGGTCCGGCTGCTGGAGGAGGCCGGCGCCTTCTCCTATCGCAAGTCGGTGGAGAGCGTGGCCTCGGCATTGGGCGTCAGCCGCTTCACGGTGTACAACTACCTCAACCGAGACCGCACCTGACCAGCGAGAACGTCGGAACGACGACCACCTCAACAAATTGTTGACGTGCCCTGGGTCACCAAGTATATTTCGACCTGCGGAAGACCGCTTCCGAAATGCGCGACGACCCACCCCCGCCGCACCACAGCTCAACGGAGAGCAGGTCCTGCCATGTCGATGCCGTCCCGCCGCGCCTGCCGCCCGATCGACCACCGGCCCGACGGGTAACCGGTCCCCGGCCCGTCCCGCGTCCCGACGTTCGTTTACCGGGCCGACCGCTGTCGGCCACACAACCACAATCCGCCTTCCGGAGCATCACCGTGGATGCTCCCTCCGGACCAGAGAGGCCTGAAATGGCATCTGCACCGACGGCGAGCCCCGCCCGCAAGAAGTCCGTGAAGCACCCGGTCGACCAGGTCCTGCCCATCCCCAAGCTGGCGGTGTACGGCATCCAGCACGTGCTCGCGTTCTACGCGGGCGCCGTGGTGGTCCCGATCCTGCTGGCCAGCGCGATCGGGCTGACCACCGAAGAGCTCATCCACCTGATCAACGCCGACCTGTTCACCTGCGGCATCGCCTCGATCATCCAGTCCATCGGATTCTGGAAGATCGGGGTGCGGCTCCCGCTGCTGCAGGGCGTGACCTTCACCGCCGTCTCGCCGATGATCGCCATCGCGATGGCCGCCGGCGGCGGCACCGAAGGCCTGCTCTACATCTACGGCGCGGTCATCATCGCCGGCCTCTTCACCTTCTTCATGGCGCCCTACTTCGCCAAGCTGATCCGGTTCTTCCCGCCGGTGGTGACCGGCACCGTCATCACCATCATCGGTATCGCGCTGCTGCCGGTGGCCGCGCTCGACGCGGTGGGCGGCGGGGCCAACCCCGACCCGACCAGCACCAAGAACCTGGCCTACGCGATGGGCACGCTGGCGATCATCGTGATCATCCAGCGCGTCTTCAAGGGTTTCCTGGCCACCGTGGCCGTGCTGGCCGGCCTGGTCATCGGCACCGCGGTCGCCTTCTTCCTGGGTGACGCCAGCTTCAGCAGCCTGTCCGAGTCGGCCTGGTTCGGCGTCACCACCCCGTTCTACTTCGGCATCCCGAAGTTCTCGGCCGCCGCGATCATCTCGATGATCGTCGTCATGCTGATCACCGCCGTCGAGACCACCGGCGACGTGTTCGCCACCGGTGAGATCGTGGAGAAGCGGGTCGGCGGCGAGGACGTGGCCCGGGCGCTGCGCGCCGACGGCCTGGCCACCTTCATCGGCGGTGTGCTGAACTCCTTCCCCTACACCTGCTTCGCCGAGAACGTCGGCCTGGTCCGGTTGACCCGGGTGAAGAGCCGGTACGTGGTGGCCACCGCCGGCCTGTTCATGATCCTCATCGGCCTGGTCCCGAAGGCCGGCGCGCTGGTGGCCAGCGTCCCGCCGCCGGTGCTGGGCGGTGCGGCGATCGCCATGTTCGCCACCGTCGCCGTGGTCGGCATCCAGACGCTGGGCCGGGTCGACTTCCACGACCACCGCAACGTGGTCATCGTCGGCACCAGCATCGGCCTGGCCATGTTCGTCACCGTGCAGCCGGACGTGGCCAAGGCGGTGCCGGACTGGGCCCAGATCATCTTCGGCTCCGGCATCACCCTGGGCAGCCTGACCGCGATCATCCTGAACCTGGTCTTCCACCACCTGGACAAGGGCTACGGCCCGGCCGTGGCCGGGTCGCCCCGCAGTGGCGTGATCCGGCTGGACGACGTCAACCGGATGTCCCGGGAGCAGTTCGTCGACACCTTCGGCCGGCTGTTCCAGGGCCCGACGTGGGTCGTCGAGCGGGCCTACGACCGGCGCCCGTTCGCCGACACCCCGGCCCTGCGGGCGGCCTTCCAGGACGCCCTGTTCACCGCGGACAGCGGCGAGCAGCGGGACCTACTGTCCTTCTACCCGGACCTAGGCAGCGACGCCGGCCCCGACCTGTCCGAGGAATCGAAGAAGGACCGCTCGGCCGCCGGCCTGATGCTGCTCAACGACGAGGACCACGAGCAGTTCTCGCACCTGACCACGGCCTACCGGGAGCGGTTCGGCATCCCGCTGATCATGTCCGTGCGGGACGTCGAGAAGCGGGACCAGATCCTCAAGTCCGGCTGGGAACGGCTGCAGAACTCCCCGACGCAGGAGCAGGCCACGGCCGTCATCGAGGTCGCCAAGATCGCCAACCACCGGTTCGACGATCTGGTCGCCGACGCCAGCCCGCTGTTGCTGCCCCGAGCCACCTTCCTGGAAGAGGTCGATCAGTTGACCACCCCCGCCGCCGCCCGCCAGGCCTCGGCCGACGACGAGTTCGACGCCGGGACCAGAAGGTTCAACCACCTGACCGACGACGCCGCCCGCGCCGAGCTGCGCAGCTGCCTGGACGTGCCCCGGTGGGTGGATGCGGTGATGGCCGGCCGGCCCTACCCGTCGGCCCAGCACGTGCTGCACGAGGGCCGGGTGGCCGCCGCCGATTTCACCGACGACGAGCTGCGCGCGGCCCTGGCCAAGCACCCCCGGATCGGGGAGAAGGCCGGCGCCGGGCACGACGTCGAGTTCTCCCGGAAGGAACAGTCGGCCGTCGGAACCGCGGATGCCGCGGTGCAGCAGGCCATCCTGGACGGGAACGTCGAGTACGAACGCCGGTTCGACCGGGTGTTCCTGATCCGCGCCGCGGGCCGGTCGGCGGACGAGATCCTGGCCGAGCTGCGCCGCCGGCTCGCCAACACCCCGGAGGCCGAGCGGGCCGAGGTGGTCACCCAGCTGCGGGAGATCGCCCTGATCCGGCTCGAAACCATCCTGGCCTGATCGGGTCGGGGGCGGGCGGTCCGGCCCCCCCCGCCCGGGGGGCCGGGCGCGCCGGCGGCCGACAGCACTGCCCAGCGCTGCCCAGCACTGCCCAGCACCGACAGCAGTTCCGATGGAAGCGGAGTGAGATGACCACCCTTGTCCTGCAGGGCGCGCATGTCGCCACGGTCGACGCGGCGGCCCACGAGTACCGCAGCGGGCACGTCGTCGTCACCGACGGCCTGATAACCCCCGTCGGTGACGGCCCGGCGCCCGAGGTGCCGGGGGCGCGGGTGGTGGACGCGGGCGGGTGCCTGATCACGCCGGGGTTCGTCAACACCCACCATCACCTGTACCAGTGGATCACTCGCGGGCTGGCGGTCGACGACACCCTTTTCGGCTGGCTGACCACGCTGTACCCGGTGTGGGAGCAACTGGACGCCGAGCTGACCACCGTGGCCGCCACCGGCGGCCTGTCCTGGCTGGCCGGGACGGGCTGCACCACGACCACCGACCACCACTACGTGTTCCCGCGGGCCGGCGGCGATCTGCTCAAGGCCGAGATCGACGCGGCCGCCCGGGTCGGGCTGCGGTTCCACCCGACCCGCGGGTCGATGGACCTGGGCCGCAGCAAGGGCGGCCTGCCGCCGGACAGCGTGGTCGAGGACATCGATGCGATCCTGACCGCCACCGAGGACGCCATCGACACCTACCACGACCCGTCATTCGGCTCCATGCTGCGGATCGGCGTCGCGCCCTGCTCACCGTTCTCGGTGACCGGTGACCTGCTCCGGCAGACCGCGGAGCTGTCCCGCCGCAAGGGCGTGCGGATGCACACCCACCTGTGCGAGACGCTCGACGAGGAGGACTACTGCCGGGAGCATTTCGGCTGCACCCCGGTCGAGTACATGGAGTCCGTCGGCTGGCTCGGGCCCGAGGTGTGGCTGGCCCATTCGGTCTGGTTGAGCGACGACTCGATCGCCGCGCTCGCCCGGACCGGCACCTCCGTGGCGCACTGCCCCACCTCCAACGCCCGGCTCGGCTCGGGCATCGCCCGCGCCCGGGATCTGCGGGACGCCGGGGTGGCCGTCGGCCTCGGGGTGGACGGGGCCGCGTCGAACGAGGCGTGCGCGCTGCTGGAGGAGGCCCGGCACGCCCTGCTGTTCGCCCGGGCCAAGGGCGGCCCGCAGGCCCTGACCGTGCGGGACGCCTTGGACATGGCCACCATGGGCGGCGCACGGGTGCTCGGCCGGGCCGACGAGATCGGGTCGCTCGAGGTCGGCAAGCTCGCCGACATCGCGGTCTGGCGGCTGGACACGTTGCCGCACATCGACATCGTCGATCCCATCGCCGCCCTGGTGCTCGGCTCGCCCCCGCCGCTGGAGCTGCTCCTGGTCGGCGGGCGGCCGGTCGTCGAGCGCGACCGGCTGCTCACGGTCGACACGGACACCTACGCCGCGCAGGTGCGGGACGCCAGCCGGGAACTGCTCCGGCGGGCCGGGATCTGACATGCAATTCGGGAACACACCACCCGGACGGGGATATCGTCACGGGCAGACGAGGGAGTCAGCGCAGATGGAACCTCATCTCGTCGTCAACGGCCGCGCCCGCCCGCTGGGTGAGGTGGGTGGCCACACCACGCTGCTGGAATGGCTGCGCGGCACGGGGTACACCGGCTGCAAGGAGGGGTGCGCGGAGGGCGAGTGCGGCGCCTGCGCGGTACTGGTCGCCCGGCCCGCCGAGTCGACCGGCGCCAACGGCTCGGCCGGCACCCGGTGGACCGCGATCAACGCCTGCCTCGTGCCGGCCGCCGGGTTCGACGCCCAGGAGGTCGTGACCGCCGAGGGCCTGGGCGATCCGACGGCCCTGCACCCCGTCCAGGAGCAGATGGCGGTGCGCGGCGGGTCCCAGTGCGGGTACTGCACCCCGGGTTTCATCTGTTCGATGGCGGCCGAGTACTACCGCCCGGACCGTTCCCCGGCGCAGGCGCAGGCCGACGCGGCCGACGCCGAGCCGACCGGCGACGGCCGGCCGCGCGCCGACGCCGACCCGGACGCACCCGGACATGCACCCGACCACGAGCACGGCCCGAACGGCTTCGACCTACACGCGCTGAGCGGGAACCTGTGCCGCTGCACCGGGTACCGTCCGATCCGGGACGCGGCCTACGCGCTCGGCGCGCCGACCGAGCAGGACGCCCTGGCCGCCCGCCGGTCCGCGCCCGCCCCCGCGCCGGCTCCGACCGTCATCAGCAGCGGCGGCACCGCGTACCGGCGGCCGGCCGACCTGGCCCAGGCGCTCGACCTGCTCGCCCAGCACCCGGACGCCCGCCTCGTCGCCGGGTCGACCGACTGGGGCGTCGAGCTGAACATCCGGCACGCCCGGGCCGACCTGACGGTGGCCCTGGATCGGGTGGCCGAGCTCCGCTCGTTCGCCGTCGAGCCGGACCGGATCGAGATCGGCGCCGCGCTCACCCTCTCCGAGGTCGAGCGGCTGCTCGACGGCCGGGTGCCGCTGCTCGCCGAACTGTTCCCGCAGTTCGCGTCGCGGCTGATCCGCAACGGCGCGACGCTGGGCGGCAACCTGGGCACCGGGTCGCCGATCGGCGACAGCCCGCCCGCGCTGCTGGCACTGGACGCCGCGCTGGTGCTCGCCTCCGCCACGGGCGAGCGGACGGTGCCGCTGCGCGAGTACTTCACCGGCTACCGCCGCACGGTCAAGCGGCCGGACGAGCTGATCAAGACGATCGTGGTGCCGACCCCGGTGGCCCCGGTGGCCGCGTTCCACAAGATCGCCAAGCG
>NZ_JBMDXT010000384.1:0-7670 GCF_048594475.1 Nakamurella sp.
CGACCGGGTCCGGCTCGGCGGACCCGATCGGCGGACGGGCCCGGCCCTTCCCGGTGGCGCGCGCGGCCGGGGCAGCGGCGACGTCTCGTTCCTGGGGGCCGGCGGTGCGGTCGGACCCGGATCCGCGCGGTCCGCCGCGGACACCCCGATCCGACGAACGGCGCGCGTCCGGGCCGGTTCCGTCGGCGGTCCGATCGGTGGCCGGGTCGGCGGGTCGATAGGTGGCCGGGTCGGCGGTTCGATCGGTGACCGGGTCGGCGGTCTGGTCGGTGGTCGGGTCGAGGGTCTGGTCGGTGGCCGGGCCCGCCGTCGAGCCGGCGGTCCGCGCCGCGGCCGGGTCCGGGTCGTCAGGCCCGCCGGTGGTGGGCCGGACCGCCGGGGTGACCGCCCCGGTGGCTCGGACGACCGGCGCCGGTGCCGTCGGGTCGGTCATCGCCGCGGCTCCGCCCAGCCGGCGGGAGCCGGCTCCAGCACCGCCTGGACCACCCGCTCGTCGCCGCGTCGGGGGACCCAGACACCGCGTCCCGGGGGCCGGGGTCCGAGCCGGCCGCGGCCGATGACGGAACCCTCGGCCTCCGGCCCGGACAGCAGCATCGCCGGGCAGCCGGTGTCCCGCAGTCCGGCGACGAGACCCTCGTACAGTGCGCGGGCGACCCCGCGGGCCTGGCGGGCGACGATCAGGTGCAGGCCGATGTCGCCGGCGTGGTCGAGCAGCGGCAGCAGCGGGGCGAACGGTGCCGCCCCGGCCAGCCGCTCGTAGTTGTCGACGACCAGGTAGACGTCGGCCGGCGAACCCCACCAGGACCGGGCGGCCGCCGCGTCGGGCGGCGTGCCGGGCGCCGGCAGCCGAGCGGCCAGGCGCGGTGCCTGGGCCGCGATCAGTGCGGCTGCCTCCCGGCCGGTTGCCGCCGAGCCCAGTAGCTGGCCGGAGCCGAACGGCAGGGCCGGCAGCCGGCGGTCGGGGTCGAACACCAGGAACCGGGCCGCGTCGGGGCCGTGGGCCGCCGTGAGCTCACGAATGAGCCGGAGCAGCACGGTGGATCGGCCGGAGCGTTCCTCGCCGATCACCAGCAGGTGCCGGTCGTCCGCCGGGTCCCAACGGAGCGGGCGCAGGTCCTCGTCCAGGCCGAGCACGACGCCGCCGGCCCGATCGGGGAGCGCGGGCAGGTCGGCCGGCCGGACGGTGGCCGGCAGCACCCGGACCTCGGGGGCGCGGCCGGTCCAGCGCCCGCGGACGAGATCGGTGAGCGCGCCGACGGCCGCGGGCAGGCCCTCGGCCGAGGTGCGGCCGTCGACCCGGGGGACGGCGGTCAGCAGATGGTGGCCGTCGGATGTCAGGCCCCGGCCCGGTCGGCCGGCCGGCACGGTCGCCGCCAGCCGGGAGGCGACGGCGGAGTCCAGCGGGTCGCCCAGTCGCAGCTCGACCCGCGAGCCGATGAGGTCCCGCAGCGCCGGGCGCAGTTCGGCCCACCGGGTGGCGGTGACGGCCAGGTGGATCCCGTAGTTGAGGCCGCGGCTCGCGATCGACACCAGCCTGGCCTCCAACGGCTCGAAGGTCTCCCGCAGGACGCCCCACCCGTCGACGACCAGCACCAGGTCGCCGTACCCGCCGGGATCCAGATCGGCCGTGCGGGTCACGGCCGCCCGCCGGCGCCAGTCGGCCACCGACGGCACCCCAGCCGCGGCGAAGGCCGCCTCGCGGGCGGCCAGGACCCGTTCGACCATCGCCACCGTGCGCCGCACGAGATCCGTGTGCAGGCGGCCGGCCACCGACCCGACCTGCGGCAGGCCGGCCAGTGTCGCCAGCGAGCCACCACCCAGATCGAGGCAGTAGACGGAGAGCTCCCCCGGCCCGTGGGTCAGGGCGAGCGCGCCGATCAAGGTGCGCAGGGCGGTCGACTTGCCGCTCTGAGGCGCGCCGACGATCGCGACGTGCCCGGCCGCCCCGGACAGATCGAGGTCGAGCACCCCCCGGGCCTGCTCGAACGGCCGGTCCACCCAGCCGAGCGGGACGCGCCCGAAGTCCTCGCCCGGTCGGCGCCGGGTGGCCGGCAGCAGCAGATCCAGCGACGGTGGGTCCAGCAGCGGCGGCAACCACACCGCATGCGCCGGGACCCCGGCCCCGGCGAGCCGGGAGACGGCGACCTCCAGCACGGTCGCAGGGGCGCGCTCCGGCGGGCCGGCCTCGGAGGATCCGGGTGGGTCGACCGTGGGGTCGAGCGGGTCCGGATCCGGCCCCGCCGGGGGCCGCGGGCGCTCGGTGAGCCCCGAGGTCAACCGGAACACCTGCGGGCCCGCAGGGCCGGCCGACGGACGATCGGTCACCCGGTCGCGGAGCGGGCCGGACACGTAGGCGGCCCTGAACCGGACCGGCTCGCCGGTGTCGAACCGCAGGTAGCCGTTGCCCGGCGCACTGGGCAGCCGGTACGCGTCGTCGACCCCGAGCACGATGCGGGACTCCGCCGCCGAGAACGTCTTGAGCCCGATCCGGTACGACAGGTGGGTGTCCAGGCCGCGCAGCCGGCCCTCCTCCAGCCGCTGGGAGGCCAAGAGCAGGTGCACCCCCAGCGACCGGCCGACCCGCCCGATCGTCATGAACACGTCCAGGAACTCGGGCTTGGCCGTCAGCAGCTCGCTGAACTCGTCGACTACGACCAGCAGGGAGGGCACCGCCGGCAGCTCGGTCCGGCCGCCCGCGCGGGCCCGGTGGTAGTCCCGCAGGGACGCGACGTCACCCGCCGCGCGCAGCAGCTGCATCCGCCGGGCCAGCTCGCCGGCCAGCGCGTCGGCCATCCGGTCGACCAGATCCAGGTGCTCGCCGAGGTTGGTGACCACCGCGGAGGTGTGCGGCAGCGCATCGAGCCGGGCGAAGGTCGCGCCGCCCTTGAAATCGACGAGCACCACGTTCAGCACGTCCGGCGGGTGGGTGATCGCCAGACCCAGGACCAGGGTGCGCAGCAGCTCGGACTTGCCCGACCCGGTGGCCCCGACGATCAACCCGTGCGGCCCCATGCCGCCCTCGGCGGCCTCCTTCAGGTCGAGTTCGACCGGTTGCCCGACTCCTCCCACCCCGATCGCCACCCGCAGCCGGTCGTTGGCCGGGCGGGGCCGCCAGCAGACCGCGGGATCGAGCGAGCGCAGGCCCGCCAGACCCAGCAGGTCCGGCAGGCCGGCGGTGGTGACGACCGGCTCGGCCGCAGCCGTGACCGGCGGCCGCAGACCGACCAGGTGCCGGCAGGTCGCCGCCGCGACGGCCGGAGTGACCTGGTCCGGGACGCCGAGGTGGCCGGTGACCTCCTGACCCAGCCGGTCGACGGACACCGTCTGCACGTCGGACGCCGTCACCCGCAACCGCAGCCCCCGCCCGGCCGGCAGCGGGCCGTCGCCCCCGATCTGCAGGACGGTCACCCCGAGCAGGCCCTGCGGCCCGGCCAGTTGGCCCCCGGACCGGGTGCCCGTCGCGCTGCCGTCCACCAGCACGATCAGGTGGCCGCGATCGGTCAGGGGGGCGGAGCCCGGCTCCGCCCAGGGCCGGCCGGCCAGCTCGCCGGCGAGCATGTCCTCCAGGGTGCTCAGGTCGGTGGCGACCGCGAGCACCGGCGCCCGGCCGGGTGCGCCCACCGGATCGGCCAGGTGCGGTGTCCACTTCAGCCAGTCCCAGGCCCGACCGCGGTCCGGGCCCGGCCCGGGCGGCAGGCACACGCCGATGCGCAGTTCGGTCGGCGGGTGCCAGCAGACGGCCTGCAGCAGGAGCGCG
Organism: Nakamurella sp.; assembly: GCF_048594475.1. NCBI lineage: Bacteria > Bacillati > Actinomycetota > Actinomycetes > Nakamurellales > Nakamurellaceae > Nakamurella > Nakamurella sp. The sequence goes on from NZ_JBMDXT010000384.1 coordinate 3,758, forward strand.
GCGACGACCCCCCGGGCAGCGGCGAGGTTGCCCTCGAACCGGACGACCGACAGCGGCCGCAGCGACAGGGTCACCGGCATGGCCGGCACGCTGCGATGGGCTCGGAGCAGGCGCTCGCGGGCCAGCGCCGCCACGGGATCGGCCTCGTCGACCGGCTGCTCGTCGGCGGCCGGCAGGGCCAGGGCGAGATCCTGCTCGCCGACCGCGAGGCGCAGGACGAGGACGTCGGGGTCGGCCGGCCGACGCTCCCACAGGCGGCTCGTCCGGGCCAACGACGCGAGGGCGTCGGGCGGGGGATGACGCCAGGTCGCGGCCGACCGCTGACCGGCGGCCACCGCCCGGGCCTGGTCGCGGACGCGGGCCAGATGCCGGAAGTAGTCCCGCCGGGCCTGCGCGATCCGCCGGGACCGGTCGCCGCCGACGCGCACCAGCTGACCGGCGGCGACCGCGACCATCGACACCCCGAACAGCACGCCCGCGGCCAGGGGCAACCCGGAACCACCGGCGGCGAAGATCAGCACCATCGCCCCCAGCCCGGCCACGGCCGGCAGCAGGACGAGCACGGCCGCCGGCCCGCCCGGCTGCCGGGCCGGCAGCGGTGGGGCCGGCCGGACGTCGGCCACGCCACCCGCGACCGGGGGCGGTTCGCGCCGGGGCGGCCGCCGGAACACCGTCTCCGTCATGACGATCCGGGTTCGGCGACGACCGACCGGACCGGGAACGCCCGGCGCGGAAAGAATGCCGACGAAATGGCGCGGGCCGCCCGATGCGGGCTCCGGTCATTGCGCCAGGATTCAACGTGAATGCTGATAAATGGCATGAGGCCCGGCCGGTGACGGTGCCACGGCCACACCCCGGCGGGTGGGCGTGAATGATGGGCCGATCCGCCGGGAACCGGCACCGACGGGACCGGCAGGAGATGAGACGTCTTGAGCGACAGGCAGTATCGCCTGTCGGTGACAGGGTGGCACCGGTTCCTCCTCCCTCGGCGGATCGACGCCCCGAAACTACCACCGGACATTCACCGCAGGACGGGGTCGGATTTCATTGTGGATAACTTCGTCGAGGGACCGACAATCTCACCCATCCGGGTCCGTAAGGGTGTCGCAACGAATGCCCGGAAACGGCGTCAGGGTCGTTCCCGGGACCGGGGCGCCGCGGCCGGGTGACGCCCGACGGGGTCCTGGCCCCCGGCGCGGCGATCTCTGCCCCGTCGGACGTTCCGGTTCAGCCGATCCGGCCGCCGGCGACGTCGGCCAACCGGGCGATGGCGTCCTCCAGCTGCCCGGCCGGGGAGGCCGCGTACCCGAGGACCAGGCCCGGCGGGCCGGGGGCGACCCGGTGCCAGGACAGCGGCTGGACCTTGACGCCGGCCGCCAGCGCCCGGGCGGCCAGCGCCCGGTCGTCCAGCGCTCCCCGGTCGGGCGGCCCGTCGAAGCTGACGGTCAGGTGCAGTCCGGCGGCCGCCCCGTGCACGGTCGCGGCCGGCAGGTGCCGGCCCAGGGCCGCGATCATCGCGTCGCGCCGGAGCCGGTGCCGGCGCCGGACGGACCGCAGGTGCGCCTCCAGCCGGCCCGATTCCATCAGATCCGCCAGGACCAGCTGGGCCAGCACCGGGCTGCCCAGATCGGCCTGCTGTTTGGCCGCGACGACCTCGTCGTAGAGCCCGTCCGGCGGGACCAACCAGCCCAGGCGCAGGGCCGGCGCGAGGATCTTGGATACGCTGCCGGCGTAGCAGGTGCCGTCCGGCCGGGCCGCCTTGATCGCGTCGACCGGCGGCCGGTCGTACCGGTGCTCGGCGTCGTAGTCGTCCTCGATGATCAGGCCGCCGGCGTCGGCCCAAGCGGCCAGCTCGCGCCGGCGGGCCCCGGACAGCACCACGCCCATCGGGAACTGGTGGGCCGGCGAGACCAGCACGGCGGGCGTTCCGGTCGCCGCCAGCCGGTCGACCCGCAGTCCCTCGTTGTCGACCGGGATCGGGACGGTGCGCGCACCCCAGTCCGCCAGCTGCTGCCGCGCGCCACGGGAGCCGGGATCTTCGACCGCGATCTCGCCGATTCCCCGCCGGGCCAGCACCCAGCACAGCAGCGCCAGCGCCTGGGCGACCCCGGCGACGACGACGATCCGGTCCGGATCGGCGCTGATGCCGCGGTAGCGGGCCAGCCAGGCGGCCACCGCCCGGCGGAACGGCCGCGCGCCGGCCGGATCGCCGTACCCGAGCGACGACGCGGTCAGCGTGCCCAGGACCGCCCGTTCGCTGCGCAGCCAGCCGGCGCGCGGGAACGCGGCGAGGTCGGGCACGCCCGGGGACAGGTCGTACCGGGCCGGCTGGGCCCGCAGCGCCGTGAACACCTCGACGCCGGCCGGGGGATCGAACGTGAAAGCGGACGTCGAACCGGCCCACGGATCGACAGCGGGCCGTCCGGTCCCCGGCGGAGGAGCCGGCCGGCGGCCCGCGGCGGGTGTGGATCCGCTGCCCGGAACCCCTCCGTCCGGAACCAAGCCGTCCGGAATCAAGCCATCCGGAATTGGGCCGCCCGGAATCAGACCGTCCGGGACCCTGCCGTTCGGTGCTCCACCGTTGGGGGCTCGATCAATGGGCCGGGCCACCGACGCGGCGACCGGCCCGGAACCGGACCGGACCCCCGGATCGGTACCGGGTATCACAGTGCCGGGTATCACGGTGCCGGCGACCACCGCGCCGGCGACCACGGTGCCGGCGACCACGGTGCCGGCGATCACCGTGCCGGCCGGACCGCGGGTGACCACGACGCCGTCCTCCAGGAGCCGCCGGTACGCCTCGGTGACGACGCCGCGGGACACCCCGAGGTCGGCCGCCAGGGTGCGGCTGGCCGGCAGGCGGTCGCCCGGGCGGAGCCGCCCGTCCCGGGCCGCGGCCCGGATGCGGCCGGCCAACCAGCCCGACATCTGGCCGGTCGGCGCCTGCCCGATGCGCCGGCCGAGGAAGTCCGCCCCGACGATGGACCTGTGATCCATGCCTTCCTTGGACCTGTTCATCGGACCATTGTCCGCCCAGGCTGGGTGCCGTGACGAGAACGACGAGACGATCCGCCGATCGGCGGGCGGTGATGGCCGGGGCGACCGGCATGGCGCTGGTCGGCAGCAGCGTGGGGGTGTCCCGGCTGCTGGCCGACGCACCCCTGTTCACCGCGCAGGCCGCCCGCTACGGGCTGGCCGCGCTGCTCCTGCTGGCCCTGGGGCGCGCGTCGGGCCGATCCCCGGTCCGCCCGCGCGGGCGGGAGTGGCTCTGGCTGGCCGGCGTGGCCGCGTCCGGTCTGGTCGTGTTCAACATCGCCGTGGTGCGGGGGGTCGAGCATGCCGAGCCGGCGGTGATCGCCGTCGCGGTGGCCGGCGCGCCGGTCTTCCTGGGCGTCCTCGGGCCGCTGGCCCAACGGCACCGGCCGGCCGGGCCGGTCGTCACCGCCGCCGTGGTGGTGACGGCGGGCTGCGTGCTGGTCGAGGGGACGGGCCGCAGCGACGGGGCCGGACTGGGCTGGGCCGCGGTGGCGCTGGCCTGCGAATGCGGATTCACCCTGCTGGCCCTGCCGGTGCTCGGCCGGCACGGTCCGTGGGGCGTGTCCCTGCATGCCGTGTGGCTCGGCGCGGCGATGTTCGCCCTGCTCGGCCTGGTCGCGGAGGGCCCGGCCGCGGTGACCACGGTGACCGCCGGCCAGTGGGTCGCGTCCGCCTGGCTGGCCGTCGCGGTCACCGCCGTGGCATTCGTCCTGTGGTACTCCGCCGTCGGCCGGCTCGGACCGGGACCGGCCGGACTGCTCACCGGGATCGCGCCGGTCGCAGCCGCCGTGGGCGGAGCCGTGCTCGGCGGGACACTCCCGGGAATCGGTGTGTGGCTGGGCATCTCGGTGGTGATCGCGGGGCTGGCGGTCGGGCT
>NZ_JBMDXT010000385.1:0-31260 GCF_048594475.1 Nakamurella sp.
TGGGCACCGTGTTCAACTTCGTCCCCCAACACGCCACCTCCACCTACGGCTACGGCTACGGCTACGGCTACGCCCCCACCCAAGACCCCACCCCGCACCAACCCCCGAACCAACCGGCCGTCGACGACTTCCGATCGCCGACAGCGCCGTCCACGACCGAACGGGCGACCGCGAGCCCGCTCGTCGAGTCCCGTTCGCCGATGACGACGGCCTCGCTGGAAGTGACCTCGTGACGGGACGCGGGGCCGGGCCGGAATCGGCCCGGTCCCGGGCCCGGGTCGTCGGGCGACGGCCGTCGATCGGGAGGGGACCTTCGTGCGGATCATGATCCTCGGTGCATTGGGAATGCTGGGTCACGCGCTGCTGTCCGGTCTGGCCGCCCGTCATGAGGTGGTCGGAACCCTCCGCAGTCCGACGGTGCCGGCGGCCCTGGCCGAGCGGCTGGAGCCGGGGGTGCAGGTGGTCACCGGAGTCGACGCGCTCGCGGAGCGCTCGATCATCGACGTGTTCGAACAGGTACGGCCGGACGTCGTCGTCAACTGCATCGGCCTCGTCAAACAACAGAAGCTCGCCCGGCAGGCCATCCCCGCGATCGAGATCAATGCCCTGCTGCCGCACCGGCTGGCGCTGTGGTGTGAGCAGGCGGGATGCCGATTGATCCACATCAGCACGGACTGTGTCTTCGCCGGGACCCGAGGCGGCTACCGGGAGAGTGATCCACCGGACGCGATCGATCTCTACGGCCGGACCAAGGCCCTGGGCGAACTGGCCGGGCAATCCCACTGCCTGACCCTCCGCACCTCGATCATCGGGCGTGAACTGGACGGTCGGCAAGGGCTTCTCGAATGGTTCCTGCATCAGCGCGGCACCATCGGCGGCTACCGGCAGGCGATCTTCAGCGGCCTGCCGACCGTCGAACTGTGTTCGATCCTCGACCGGTACGTCCTGCCGGATCCCGGCCTTTACGGCATGCATCACGTCTCCGCCGAGCCGATCAACAAGTACGACCTGCTGAACCTGTTCCGGCAGGCGTACCAGCACGACGTGGGCATCGTCCCCCTCGACGAGCCGCGTATCGACCGCAGCCTGAACTCCGACCGGTTCCGTCAGCGGACCGGATTTCGGCCGGCCTCCTGGGAACGCATGGTCGCCGCCATGGCGGACCCACCGCCCCGCGACCCGGCGCGAGCCCGGGCCGGCGCCGGCACCGCCTGAGCGACAGCATGCGCTCGTCCAGAGTGTTACGATTGGTAATCACAGAAGCACTCTTAGTAACGTCGACGAGCGTCCGCTCCCGCTGCCGCCACGGAGCCGGTCGGTGGGCGGGGCGCGGACCGGGGTCGGGAATGCGTGTCGCCTGGTCGATTCCCCATCTGCTGGAGGAGAGCATGGCCGTCCCGGCGAAAGGCCATGCCGTCCCGGACGCCGGCGCGGGAGCCACCGCCGCGGATCAGCTGGTCCCCCGCGTCCTGATCACGTGCCAGTACTATCCACCGGCCGTGCGGGCCGGCGGGGCGCCCCGATCGATCGCCGCGATCGTGGCCGAGGAGTCGATTCGAACGAGCATCGAGATCCTCACCAGGAACGCCGATCTGGGCACCGGCCAACCGTTCACCACTGCCGAGACCGAGGCGGTCGACCACGTCCTGCCGCCGGCCTCGATCCGGCGCTGCCCCTCCGGACGGGCGTGGATCGCCATCTGGCGCCGGCTGCGTCAGCCCGCGGACTTCGACATTCTGTACCTCAACAGCATGTTCTCGCCCTGGTTCACCCTGTGGCCGTTGCTTCTCATGGCGACCGGCCTGGTCCCTCGACGGCAAATCCTGCTGGCTCCGCGCGGCGAGCTGGGCACCGGGGCGCTGGCGATCAAGCCTCATCGAAAACGACTGGTCGGCCGGCTGATCCGCCCGCTGCTCGCCCGCCTGGACCTGACCTGGCACGCCTCGACCGCCGATGAGGCCGACTCCGTGACCCGCTTCCTCGGCCGTCGCATGCAGCCGGTCTTCGTCCGGAACGACCCAGCCATGCCGCCGGCACTTCCATCGGCACCCGAGAACGCCTGCCTGACGGTCTGCTTCGTCGCCCGCATGGTTCCCATCAAGAATTTCCAGTTCCTGGTCCGGGCCGCCCTGACACTGACCGAACCCACCACCATCGTCGTGGCCGGGGCCATCGAGGACCAGGACTACTGGGAGCGATGCCGGGAGCTGATCGACAAGCTTCCCGGCCATGTCTCGGTCCACGTGATGGGTCACATCGAGCCAGCCGACGTCATCGAGGTCCTGCGCCGGTCCGACGCCATGGTCCTGCCCACCCTGGGGGAGAACTTCGGCCATGCCATCGCCGAGGCACTGTCCGTCGGATGTCCTGTGTTCATTCCCGACACGACGCCCTGGACGGCTCTGATGAGCGACGGTTGCGGATGGGTGATCGATCTCGACGATCCGGCTGGTCTGCGGCGAGCCCTGGACCACCTCGCGGCCGAGCCTCGATCGACCCGGAATACGGCCCGCCGGACCGTCGCTCACCGATACGCGCAGTGGTGGGCGGCGAACCAGGTGCACGATCGGTCCCTCTTCACGGCCGCCTTCGATCGCTCGGCGACGAGTGCCCGACCGGACGACGCCGGCACCGTGCCGGGCCTCGCGGCGACCCACCGCCCGCGCGGATTCGAGTCGGGCGGCCGGCCCGGAGGGGAGATCCGGGGATGCGTGTGACGGTGACCGGTGGGGCCGGGTTCATCGGTTCCAACCTCGCCCGGGCGGCCGTGGCCGACCCGCAGATCGACCAAGTCACCGTTCTGGACGACCTGTCGACCGGCCTGCTCACCAATCTCGACGGGACCGACGTCACGTTCATTGAGGGTTCACTGCTGGATCCACGGGCGTTGGACGAGGCCGTGGCCGGCCGGGACGCGGTCGTCCATCTCGGTGCCCTGGGCAGCGTGCCACGGTCCCTGGACGATCCCGTGCGCTCCCACCAGGTCAACGCGACCGGTACCTTGCTGCTGCTGGAAGCCTGCCGGCGGCATCGCGTGGGGCACGTCATCGTGGCCTCGTCGTCGTCGGTCTACGGATCGAATCCGGCCCTGCCCAAGTCCGAACTCGCCTGGACCCGACCGATGAGTCCGTACGCCGCCAGCAAACTCGCCGCCGAGGCCTACACCCTGGCCCACCAGACCTCGTACGGCCTACCCGTGCTGGTGTTCCGATTCTTCAACGTCTACGGCCCGCGCCAACGTCCCGACCATGCTTACGCCGCGGTGATCCCGCGTTTCGTTCACGCCGCGCTCAGCGGGGATCCGGTCGTCGTCCACGGCGACGGCACCCAGTCCCGGGACTTCACCTACGTCGGCACGGTGTGCGATGTCCTCCTGGAGGCAATCCGGCGGCGCGTTCATCATGCCCAGCCGGTCAACCTGGCCTTCGGTGCGCCGGCCAGCCTGCTGCAGATCCTCGAGGAACTCGAGGACCAACTAGGCCACCGGGTCCCGCGGCGATTCGAGCCGGGCCGGGTCGGGGACGTCGCCCATTCCCTGGCCGACGACCGGTTGCTGCGTGAACTGTTCCCGGCCATCGATCCCGTCGGCCGGCGCGCGGGCCTGCAGGCGACGATTCGCTGGATGGCCGACTCGCCGCGCACGCTCGCCCAGCTCCGGTGACCCGCGCCGCGGCGAAGGAACGGTCCGGGCCGGCGACCGGAGCCGACCGGGACCGCCTGGTCGCCTTCGGCATGTCCACCGCGGTGGTGGCCCGGGCGGTCGGACTGATCGCCCCGCTAATCATCACTCCGGTGTGCTTCCGCTACCTCGGCGATCAGCGCTACGGCCTGTGGATGGCCGTCACGGCGCTCACCGCGATGGCCTGGCTCACCGACCTGGGACTGGGCAGTGGCCTGCTGACCCGGCTCGGACAGCTGGCCGGCGACCAGCCCCAACAGGCCCGTGAAATCTCCAGCGCCTACGCGAGCGTGTTCACGGTGGCCGCTGCGCTGTTCGGCGGCCTCCTGCTGGTCAATCCGCTGATCCCGTGGGCGGACTTGTTCGGCGTCACGGATCCGGCCATCGCCGGCGAGGCGCCGACCCTGGTCCTGATGTGCTTCGGCGGGTTCGCCCTTTACATGCCGCTGTCTCTCATCCAGCGGGTGCAGTACGCCCGAGGGCAGACCGTGCTCAGCAATCTCTGGCAGACTGCCGGGGCCCTGGTGTCGGTGGCGGGGGTGCTCGCCGCGATCGCCGGCGACCTGCCTCCCCTGGTGGTCGTGGGTTTCGCCGTCTTCGCCATTCCGGCGACCAGCGCGGTCAACAATCTGGTCTTCTTCGGATTCCAGTCCCGTGGCATCGCCCCCCGTCCCCGCCTGATCAACCGCGCCACCCTGACCGGGCTCCTGCGGCTCGGGCTTCGGTTCTTCGTCCTCACGACCATCGCCACCGTCGCGAACAATCTGGACAGCCCGCTGATCGCATCGACTCTGGGCCTCCAGCAGGCCGCGCACTTCGCGCTGGTGAGCAAGCTCTTCGCGGTCGTCACCATGTTCGTCGGGCTGGTCGGGATGACGGTGTGGCCGGTGAACGGGGCCGCGCTGACGTCCGGCGACGTCCCCTGGGTTCGCCGGAACACCCGCCGAATGATCCTGGTGAACATCGTGATCGTCGCGACAATCGGCCTGGGGCTCCTCGCCTGGGGTCAGGAGGTCCTGACCATCTGGGTCGGCGGGGCCGATCAGGAGTGGGTGCCGAAGGCCGTCTTCGGCTGGCTCGGCCTCTGGACCCTGCTGGTCGCGATGGCCGTTCCGATGACGATGGCGCAGAACAGCGTCGGGCTGCTGCGTCCCCAGCTGGTCGGCTGGCTGACTTTCCTGCCGCTGGCCACCGGCCTGAAGGTCTGGGGCCTGCACGAGTTCGGACTCGTGGCCGTTCCGGCCGCCGCGTCGCTGGCCTACCTGGTCACGATGGGTCCCGCCGTGATCATCGGATACCGGCGCACCCTGAGAGATTTCGCGCGAGATCCCGAACGATCGCCGTTCGATACACCCCTGTCCAGCGACCGCGGAGGCAGCCCGGATGCACCCTGACACCATCACGACTCTCGATCGGTGCGGCGCCACCTGCACCGTCCTGCGGATGCTGAGTGTGCCGGGCACCGGCGGGACCGAGATGCGGTTGGCCGAGGTGGTGCCACCGTTGGCCCGGGCCGGGGCCACGACCCACCTGCTTCCGTTGGGCTCGGAACCGGGGACCGGCCCGCTCCTGGACGTCGGCCAGGAGCACGGCGGCACGATCACGCCGATACCGCTGGACCTCCGATTCCCGGTCCGGTTCCTGCGCCTGCTCCGCGACATGCGGCCGACGGTCATTCACGTCGACTGCGCCAACTTCTCCGGCATTCCGCTCGCACTGGCCGCGCTCGCCGACGTACCGGTCCGGGTCGCACACTTCCACGGGGACGACAACCTGCCCCGCAGCCACCGCCGCCGGGCGACCCGGTGGATCGGGCGCCGGCTGCTCCGATGGTCGGCCACGGACATCATCGGCGTCTCCCCCAGCTCGCTGGACCACGGCTTCCCCACCTGGCGTCAGGACCCACGCTGCCAGGTCGTGCTCAACGGGCTCGATCTCGGCCGGCTGCTTCGCCCGGGACCGGACGACCTGCGCGCGCTGATCGGCGCGGGGGACGGCGATCTCGTCTTCCTCACGGTGGGCCGAGCCTCGCCGGAGAAGCGTCGGTGGCTCATCCCACCCATCCTGGGCGAGTTGCGGGATCGCGGGATCAGCGCCCATGCGGTTCTGGTCGGAGCCGGCGACGACGCCGACGACGGCCGGGTGCGCCGCGCCGCCGAATCGGCCGGGGTCGCGGACAAGGTGCATCTGATCGGGGTCCGCACCGATATCGGCTCGCTGCTGGGGCAGGTCGACGCGGTCATCCATCCTTCGTGCCTGGAGGGACTGCCGGGCAGTGTTCTCGAGCCCGTGGCCGTCGGCGTCGGCACGGTGGCGACCGATCTCCCCGGTGTCCGGCTCATCGCGGGCGAACTCCCCGGCGTCGCGATCGTTCCGGCGAACGCGCCGGCCCACCAGTGGGCCGACGCGGCCCTGGACGCGGTTCGGTTCACGGCCGCCGGCGACCGCCAGACCGCCGCCGATCGATTCCGCGACAGCGTCTTCGCCCTCGACGCCGTCATCGACACCCACCTGGCGATGTACCGACGGCGCCCCCACCGCGGCCGCCGGCCGCTCCGGGCCGCCCGATGACCCCACCCGCGCGCCTCGGCGCCCCCAAGGCGGCGGCCGGTCGACCGGTGGCCGGCTCCCGGCCGGTCGTGCTGATCACGGCCAGCCCGTTGCCGGACGGTGACGCCAGCGCCACTCGTCAGTGGAACCTGGCCCGATCCGCCGCCGGGATCGGGGGCACCCCGATCCTGGTGCATGACCACCCGGACTCCCGGGGTGACGACGACCGAAGGACCATCGACGGTGCGCAACTGATCACCCTGGGCGGCCAGGGCGGCGGCCGGCTGCGCCGCCTGCTGAGCCGGCAGACGCGCGCGTTCCGAGCCGTCCGGGCCCTGCGGCAGCACGGACTGGGTCGCGACGACATCTCGACCGTCGTTCTCCCGATGAACGTCATGACGATCGGGAGTTGGGCCGTCTTCCGTGCGCTGCTCCGGTGCCAGGTGGTCGTCGACGTCACCGAGCGGCACGATCCACAGCAGTTCCCCCGCGGCCGGTTGACTCCCTACTTCGTCCGCCACCGATGGTCGACCTTGCTGACCAGACTGCTCGTGCACCGAGTGACCACGGCATCCACCTCGCTGGCCGCCACGATGCGTCGATCCGGCCTGGACGCGCTCACCGTGCCGGCGCCGCTGGACTGCCGCGATTTCGCGCCGCATCACCGACCGCCCCTGACCCAGGGGCTCAGGTTGATCTATGCAGGTACTCCTGGCCGCAAGGACCTGCTGAACGTCGTCGTGGCCGGCATCGGCACCCTCCCGCCCGTTGACCAGCGGCGGATCCACCTCACCATCGCCGGCATCTCCGGCGCCGACGCCCTGAACAGCGACCTGAGTCCGTTGACGCTGGCGGGGATCGAGGCCGATATCACCTTTCTCGGACGGGTGCCACGTAGGACCGTGCTGGATCTGCTCGCCGGATCGCACTTCTCGGTACTGGTCCGCCCCGACGACGGGTATGCGACACACGGCTTTCCGTCGAAGGTGCCGGAAAGCCTGGCCGCCGGGTGCCCGGTGCTGCTCAACCACACCAGCGACCTACCTCAGTACGTGCGCGACGGGATCGAGGGGCTGATCCTCGACGGATGTGGCGAGAGCGCCGTATCCCGGGGGCTGGCGCGGGCGCTACAGGTGTCCGACGACCAGTGGGTGGCCATGAGCCGGGCGGCGCGCAGCCGCGCCTGGCAGTCGTTCGACTACCGCAGCTGGCGCGACCCGGTCGCCACCTTCCTGAGATTTCCGGGTTCGTCGGGTCAGCATTCGGACGGCTACATTGTGCTATCCCCTAGTCACGTAAAGTAGTATAGGGTCGCCGCCGCAACGGCGGCGCCGGATGGATCTCGGCCGACCGTTCGGGTCAGGGGGCTCGCAGTGGAGGATGTCCACATGGACCGGACGATGGACCGGATCCTGGCCAGGACGGCACGCATCGGCGTGATCGGGCAGGGATACGTCGGCCTGCCACTGGCCCTGTTGTTCGCCGAGAACATGATGACTGTCGTCGGTTTCGACACCGACGTCGCCAAGGTGGCCCGGCTCAACCGCGGCGAATCCTTCATCCGGCACATCGGCGATGAGCGAGTCGCTGCGGCGGTTGGATCCGGAAACTACCGGGCCACATCCGACTTCGATCTGCTCGCCGGCTGCGACGCCGTCCTGATCTGCGTGCCGACGCCGCTGGGTCGTCACCGGGAACCGGACAACTCGTTCATCCATGCGACCGGCCGGGAGATTGCCGCCCGGCTGCGCCCCGGCCAGCTGGTCGTGCTGGAATCCACCACCTACCCGGGGACCACCAGAGACGAGCTCCGGCCGATCCTCGAGGAGTCGGGCCTGGTCTGCGGACGCGACTTCTACCTCGCCTTTTCACCGGAGCGGGAGGACCCCGGCCGCAGCGATTTCACCACGCGTACAATTCCGAAAGTCGTGGGCGGCCTTGACGATCGGTCGACGGCGCTGGCCGTTGCCCTGTACTCGACGGCCGTCACCAAGGTCGTCCAGGTCTCATCGGCGGCCGTCGCCGAATCGGCGAAGCTGCTCGAGAACATCTTCCGGTCGGTGAACATCGCCTTGGTCAACGAGCTCAAGACCGTCTTCGACCCGATGGGGATCGACGTCTGGGAGGTGATCGACGCGGCCAAGACGAAGCCGTTCGGGTACATGCCCTTCTATCCAGGGCCAGGACTCGGCGGCCATTGCATTCCGCTCGATCCGTTCTTCCTCGCCTGGAAGGCTGCCGAACACGGGCGCTGGGCCCGCTTCATCGAGCTGGCCGGGGAGGTGAACGCGTCGAGGCCGGAGTGGGTCGTCGCCAAGACGGCGTCGGCCCTCAACGAGGACGGCAAGGCCGTCCGCGGCGCCCGAATCCTGATCATGGGCCTGGCGTACAAGCCCAATGTGGACGACGACCGGGAATCGCCGTCCTACGAGTTGATCTCCGAGTTCTCCCGGCGCGGAGCGCGAGTGGACTACTGCGACCCCCACCTGGCGGCCATGACGCGCAGCCGGAAATGGGACTTTGCCATGACATCCGTCGCGCTGGACAACGGCGTGCTGCGCGCGTACGACGCAGTTGTCGTGGCGACGGCCCACGACGACTTCGTGAGCCCCCAGCTCTACGACGACGTCCCCATCGTCGTCGACACCAGGAACATCGTCCGCCGCGGCCGACCCGGTCCCCGCATGCTGGTCAGAGCCTGACGGCACCGGCACCCGGTCCGGTCAACCGGGGCCGTCCGGCGCCTGCCCGGTGCCGTTCAGCGGCCGGCCCGGATCCCGCGGCACGTGCCGAGCCAGCCGGAACAGCGAGCTTCGCCGCTGGTCCGCCCGCCACCAGCGAGCGTACAGCTCCGCCGCCGTCAGTCGCGCCGCCTGACGCTCCCCGGCGTCGCGCCGGGCGAGCGCGGTCAGGGCCTCGACCAGCATTGCCGGGTCGTCGCTCTCGATGATGGTGCCGCCGCCCTGGCGAACCATGTCGGTCCACAGCGTCGTGTCGGGGATCACGACCGGGCAGCCGAGCGAGAGGGCCTCGGCGATCGAGTGGCCGAAGCTCTCGCCGCGGGTCGGCAGGACCATTGCGTCGGCGTGGTGGAGGGTCTCGATCACGTCGTCGTGCTCCAGGTGGCCCGTGGTGACGACCTCCACGTTCGGCCCGGCTAGGCCCAGGCTCGACTGGCAACTGCGCCAGTAGGCCTGGTCCTCCAGAATTCCCACCACGAGGACCCTAATCCGACACTCGACGCCCTGGAGCGCATCGGCGAGCAACCGGAAGTTCTTGCCCGGCACCATCCGTCCGACAAATGCAACCGTCAGGACCGCATTGTCCGGGGCCGCGACTCGCTGCGGCGCCGGTGGCGGGTGGGATCGCACGATCACCGATTGACCGAGTTCGCCGATGAAGGAACGAATCTCCTCGGCCTCACGATCACTGGAGGCCTGCCAGACGAGGTCGAGCCCGGACAGGATCCGGCGGATGAACGGGAGGGCGATTCGCTTCTTGGTCGACTTCGTGGCCAGCGCCGCCGGGGCCAGCTCACCGCGTGGGGTGAGCAGGACCCGACGCCGAGGCAGGGCACCGCATCTCATCAGCACCAGCGGCCAGAGGCTGTACAGGGGCGAGAGGAGGCTGTTCACGTAGAGCAGGCACCCCGGTGCCAGTTCCTGTCGCAACGCCCGCCACAGGGTCAATGGCTGGACCAGCCCCTGGAATCGACGGACGACGACTCCGGGCAGCGTCCGGTCCGCCTGTTCGATCTCCTCGGCGGTGAATCGTCGGCGGACTCCGAAGTCCCGGTTCCGGGTCAGCACGCAGACCCGCGTGCTCATGGCTTCCGATCGGACGATCGCCGGGATCGAGCGGAGAGGGCCGCCCGATCTGGATGCCGGCGGGAAGTAGTCGGAGAGGACGACGACGCCGGGCCCCCCTCCGCCCGACTCAGCCTGCTCAGAAGCCACTTCCGAGCGCCGGGGGCCAGCCGGGGGGCTCGGGCGGATCGAGGTCATGACGCTCCGTACCGGCCCGGTCGGCGGGCCTGCACCCATCGCGAACGGCCCTTCGGGCGACCGTCGGCGGGGGTGACGGTGGTGACGGTCGTGATGATGCGGACTCGGCGGGGCCCCGGACCGGGACCGCTCCCGAGCCCGCGGGTCAGGACACGGGCCCGGCCGGCGCGCGCCGAGCCGCGAGCGAAGCGGCGCCAGGAACTTCGACACCTGTTGCCCTCACTGCTCTTCACGCGTCCTCCGGATCGATCCGCCGGTTGTCGGAACCCCCGGGCGGGTTGATCCCGCCACACGGACCAAAACCGATCGATAACCCCTAGTAGTTGAGTGCTTGCATAGGGTAACGTACGGCGAGGGGGTCGACGTCGGCAGCGATCACAGCGGCGTTGCCCATTCCGCAGGGGAGTGAGTGTGACGATGCTACTCGCCGATCGACTGCCGGCCCGGCCGGGCCGATGAAGATCGCCGTCGAGACCTCGATGATCCGGCTCGGGCACAGCGCCGGGGTGGAGATGTTTACAGCCGGCCTGCTCAAGGGGATCTCGGGCGTCGCACGCGATCCGCTCGACGTCACCGTCCTGCACGGCACCGCCGAGCAGTGGCGGTCGATCGTGCCTTCGAGTCACATCATCTGGCGCGAATCGCGGATGCCTCTGCGCACCGACACCCGGGTCGGACAATGGGCCCGCCGGTGGGCTCCGCCGGCGGTCCGCGACTCGCGGAGCATGCGTTCGGCCGTCATGCTGGCCCGGCGGAGCACCTCGGATCGCCACCGGGAGGCGGATGTGGTGCTGCTGCCGACCGGGACGGGTCCGCTTCCGCCGAGACCTTCGGTCGTGGTGATGCACGACTTCCGCGCCTTCCACGAGTCCTTCCGGGCCCCGGGGTACGCCGAGCAGCAGCGCAAGAACATGGAACGGGCGGCCGCTGTGATCGTCTCGTGGCCGCACCCCTACCGTGAGGCCCTTCGCCGGTTCCCCCACCTGCGCGATCGCATCGTGCTGATTCCGGTCCCACCGCTCCAGCTGCCGGCCCGAATCCTGCCGGCCGATCCCGAGCCGGGACTGTTGCTCTACCCCTCGTCGACCGCCCAGCACAAGAATCACGCCGTCCTGCTCGAAGCGATGACCCTCCTGCCCGGGTACCGCCTGATCTGCCCTGGCCCGCTGGTCGAGCCGGAGGCCAGCCGGCTTCTCGCGCGCGCCGCGGAGCCCGATCTCGCCGGACGCGTCTCGTTCCCGGGTTTCGTATCGGCCGACGATCTGAGTCGCCTGTACGCCCGCGCCGACGCCATGGTCGTTCCCTCGCTGTGGGAAGCCGCCAGCGGTGCGATGCTCGAGGCCTTCGCCTGGGGCCTTCCGGTGGCCTGCGCCGACTCGGAGCCCCTGCTGGCCCAACTGGAGTTCACCGGCGCCGAGGCGACGGTCTTCGCCCAGCGGGATCCGGAGGCGTTGGCCGAGTCGGTGCGACGGCTGCTGGCCGACCGTGACCGATTCGCGGCCGCCTCGGTGCGGGCCGGGACACGACTGGCTGGCCGGACCTGGGCGGCGACGGGCCGGGACTACCTGGACGTCCTGACCTGGGTCGCCGAGGGCCGGCCGGGTCCGATTCCCCGCTCCGACTTCGGCCGGATGCTCCATCCGCAGACCTGACCGATCCGGGTCGCCCTTCACCCACACCAGCAGCCGACCACGACGGAGCGCGCCATGGAGACCACCGAGGAATCCTTCCCCGTATCCCGACCGAGCCTGTCCGACATCGAGGAACGCTATCTGCTCGAGGCGTTCCGCAGCGGATGGATCTCGTCGATCGGGCCTTACCTTCGCCAGTTCGAAGAGCGGTTCGCCATCAGGTGCGGGGTCGACTCGGCCGTCGCGACGACGAGCGGCACGACCGCATTGCACCTGGCGCTGGCGGCGGCCGGTATCGGGGTTGGCGACGAGGTCATCGTGCCCGACCTGACCTACGTGGCGACGCCGAATGCCGTCGCCTACTGCGGCGCTCGTGCCGTCTGTGTCGACGTGTTGCCGACGACCTGGTGTCTGGACCCGGTGGCCGTCGAAGCGGCGATCGGCCCGCGCACCCGGGCGATCATCGCGGTCGACGCGTACGGACATCCGGCCGACTACGACTCGCTCCGGGCCATCGCCCGCCGGCACGGCCTGTTCCTGCTGGCCGATGCGGCCGAGTCCTTCGGAGCCACCGTGCGGGGCCGGCCGACCGGCTCCCTGGCCGACGCCACCGTCTTCTCGTTCTTCGGCAACAAGATCATCACCTCGGGCGAGGGCGGCTGCGTCACCACCGCCGATCCGGCGCTGGCCGACCGGATGCGGCTGCTGCGCGGCCAGGGAATGGACCCGCAACGGCGCTACTGGTTCCCGATCCTGGGATACAACTACCGGATGACCAATCTGTGCGCGGCCCTGCTCTGTGCGCAGCTGGATCGCGCCGACGACATCATCGCCGAGCGCGACCGGGTCGTCGCCGGCTACGAGGAACACCTGGCCGGGACCGCGATGATCACGGCCCAGCCGACCGGCGCGGACGTCCGGCGCGGGCCGTGGATGGCGTCCTTCCTGATCGGCGCGGAGGGATCGACCGATCTCCGGGATCGACTCGCCATCCGCCTGTCCAAGGTCGGGGTCGATACCCGGCCGTTCTTCGTCCCCATCCACGAGCTTCCCGCCCATCGCCAGAACGGCGACTTCGCGGTCACCATCGACCTGAGCCGGCGCGGGATCAACTTCCCCACCTACGTGGATCTGGACGAAGCGGCCGTCAAGACGGTCGCCCTGCGCATCCGGCAGTGCCTGGACGCCGAGGTCGGGCTCCCCGGGGAACCGAGTGGCTCCTACCTGTGACGGCACCCCTTGGCCGGTGACGGGCGGGTGACCGAGACCGGTTCGGCCACCGGGATCGTCATCGTCGGGTCGGGCGGCATGGGTCGGGAGATCTTCGGAATCATCCGGGCCATCAATGCCGACGTCACCGCCGTGGTGCACTGGCGGGTGCTGGGATTCGTCGACGACTACCCGACCGACTTCAACGTGCACCAGGTCGGGCGGCTCGGCGTTCCCTTCCTGGGCGGGACCGGCTGGTTGGCCAGCTGCCCGCCCGGGACCCACGTGTCGCTCGGCGTGGGCGAGCCCTGGCACCGTCGGGACACCCACGGCCGGATCGAGCACTTGGGGCTCCCGGCGGCGACGCTCGTCCATCCTGCCGCCGACATCGGGGTGGACTGTGCCGTCGACGACGGGCTGGTCGCGGCCGGAGGCGCGCGGGTCACCACCAACGTCCGGTTGGGACGCCACGTCCACCTCAATCAGAACTGCACCGTCGGCCACGACACGACACTCGGCGATTTCGTCTCGATCAACCCGTTGGCCGCCGTCTCGGGCTACTGCGAGCTGGCCGATGGGGTGATGGTCGGCACCACCGCTGCCGTGCTACCCCGACTGCGGATCGGCCAGGATGCCCGCATCGGTGCCGGAGCCTGCGTGGTCCACGACGTTCCGGCCCGGGCGGTGGCGAAGGGCGTGCCGGCCCGATGGTGACCGATCACCTCACGTGGGCGCGGCCCCGGCCCGGGCTCCCCGATGCGTCCATGCGGTCGACAGGATCGCGTTGACCACCCGGTGACTGGTGTCGCGGACCTCGTACTCCGCCGGCGGCGTGCGCGGCTGCGCCGTCCGGTCGGCAGCGGCAGCCGCGAGAACCATGTCCATGCCGGCGACTACGGGCCCGACCTCAAGGCCGGTGGTGACGATCGTCCCGGCGTCGATCGCCTCCGGACGCTCGATCCGCGTCCGGAGCGTCACCGCCGGGAACCCCAGAATCGCGGATTCCTCCGACACGGTCCCCGAGTCCGACAACACGCACCGGGCCTGCAGCTGCAGCGAGCAATAGTCCAGGAAACCGAACGGTTCGTGGAACACGACGCCGTCGGGGGCCTCGGATCCCTCCAGGTGCCTGAGTCGATTTCGGGTCCGGGGGTGGGTGGAGACCACCACCGGCAGGCCGTACCGGCGCCCGATCTCGCGCAGGGTCGCCAGCAGCGTGCGCAGATTCTCGGCCGAGTCGACGTTCTCCTCTCGGTGGGCGCTGACCAGAATGAATTCGCCGCGGCGGAGCCCGAGCCGGCTGAGCACTCCGCTCGAGTCGATCCGGCTCCGGTAGTGGTCCAGCACCTCTCGCATCGGAGACCCGGTGAGGATGATCGTCTGCGGGTGAATGCCTTCGCTCAACAGATTGCGGCGGGCGTGCTCGGTGTAGACGAGGTTGAAATCCGCCACATGATCGACCAGCCTCCGGTTGGTCTCCTCTGGCACGCGTTCATCGAAACAGCGGTTGCCGGCCTCCATGTGGTACACCGGCACGCGCATCCTTTTCGCCATGACGGCGGCGATGCAGCTGTTGGTGTCCCCCAGGAGCAGGACCGCATCGGGACAAGCCTGACTGATGACTTCCTCGGTCCTGATCAGTGTCTCACCCAGCACGCGGCCCAGACTCGAGGTGTCGATCCCCAGCGTGCGATCGGGGCGCCGGATCTCCAGCTCGTCGAAGAACACGTCGTTGAGCATCGGATCGTAGTTCTGACCCGTGTGGACGAGCACGTGATCCACGACGGTATCCAGTCGAGCGATCACCCGGGACAGCCGGATGATCTCCGGGCGAGTACCGACGATGGTCATCACCTTGAGCATGTCATCGTCCTGACGATCGAAGGTTCCTGCCTCGATGGCGCACGCGCACCAGGCTGCCGGTGCCGGACGATCGACGGCGCGGCGCGTGACTGCGTCGGTGATACGCTCCGTGCTGGTAGGAACACAGCTGGTAGCAAGTGCGTGTCGTCCGCCACTATAGGCCACGGGCAACGGAGGGCTTGGCACCTCGGAATGATCGGTCGAGCCCATGATCCCGCCACCCGCACCGGTCCCCGGTGGGTCCGGTCGCACCTGACCGGGCCGCCGACGATGCCGACACCGCCGATGCCAATGCCAGTGCCGACCTTCGGCGGCCGAGGGTGAGCGCGGAGACCGGCCTCACCCCTGACCACGGTCCGCCCGGACACGGAAGTCGTCCGCGCGCGCACGAGTGTCGGGCGCCCACCGCGGCGGCGCACCGGTCGCCGGCGGGCAGCTCACCGTTCGACGGATACGTCAACGCCGGGTCCCTGTCGAGGTTGTTGCGCCGCGCCCCGGTCACCACCCAACTGGCGATCCCCTACGGCATCCTGATTCTGCCGCAGGCGCTTCTGTACGGCAACGAGCACATCGCGTTCATCGTTGGCATTCTCGGCCTGGCGTTGGCCGGATGCGCCCCGGTGGAGGTCCTGCTGCGAACCAGGCGCCGGGACGAGCTTCTCGTCGCCAGCCGCGAGCGGCTCGAGAGCTACGGGGGAATACTCCGGGTCGTCGCGTTGCTGGCCTGCGCGGCGGGACAGGCGAGCGGGATCGTCTCCGCTTCGTTCGGCGTCGGGACCGTCGCCGCCCAGCTGGGACTGATCCGGCCGCTGACGCCGGTCGGACCGCTGCTGTCGATCTTCTCGACCTGGACGGTGTCCGGAGCCGCGCTGCTGGTGGCGGCCCATCTCGCCGGCCAGCTCACGCGCCGGACCCTGAACCTGTGCTTTCTGATCGTCATCACCCTGGAAGGCGTGCGGACGGCGATCACCACCATCACCGCCAGCCTCATCTCGCTGACCGTGTACCTGGTCATCCTCGGCATCTTCGCGGGCACCCTGCGGCTGCGAACCTGTGTCCTGGCGGTCGTGGCGGTGCTGTTGATCTGGCCCAGCGTCTACGAGCTGCGCAACGCCATTCGCCAGGAGTCCGGCGTGCACGTGAGCGCCTCAGTCGACGCATTCGACCGGCTTCGTTACGACCAGCAGATCTCACGGGCCGCCGACATCGTCGACATCCCCATCGACATCGGCCAGCCGGATCTGCCGGACACGCTGCGGTACGGCCTGATCCCGCGATTCCTGGACCCGGACCGACCCACGCTGTCGACGGGCAACCGGATCAATGTCTTCCTCGGTGGGACGCAGACGTCCTCGTTCACCTTCCTGCCGGTCACCACCCTGTACGTCCTGCAGGGCCCGTTGGCCACAGTTGCGTTCTACGCGGTGCTCGCGATCATTCTGGCGATCGCGCTGCGGTCCGGGTCGCGCCTGACGCCCTGGCGGCTGATCGTCTTCGGCCTGGTGTCCGCCGGGCCGCTGAGTTGGTTCGCCGGGTACCCGGACTCGACCATCGGGTGCATCCAGGGCCTGGTCGCGGCCCTGCCTCTGCTGGCCGTGCTGCATCTGGCCCGGCGACGCCGGATGCTCCCCTCACCGGACGCGCCCCGGCGGTGGACCCGGGGCCGATCAGTGCGCGACCCCGTCGCCCCGCCGGACCGTCGCCGCGGTCTGCCAGAGGATCACCAGGTCGAACCGGATCGACCGGCGGCGTAGGTATTCGATGTCCAGTTCAACCTTCCGTGGGATCGGCAGGTCGTCCCGACCGCGGACCTGGGCCCATCCGGTGAGGCCGGGCGTCAGCTCGTGCACCCCGGTGGCGGTCCGGAGGGCGATCAGGTCGTCCTGGTTGAACAGCGCCGGCCGCGGCCCGACGAAGCTCATCCGGCCGGTGAGAATGCTCCATATCTGCGGGATCTCGTCCAGGCTCGTGCGCCGCAGGAAACCGCCTACGGGCGTGAGGTGGCGCGCCGGGTCCGTCAGCAAATGGGTCGCGACGACGGGCGTGTCGACGCGCATCGTCCGAAACTTGGGCATCCGGAACAGTTCGTTGCCACGACCGACCCGATCCGACCAGTAGAGCACGGGCCCGGGTGAAGTCGCCTTGATCAGCAGCGCGATGACGAACCCCAGCGGCGCGGCCACCAGCAGGACGGTCACCGCCAGGACGACGTCCACGACCCGTTTCACGATGCCGTCCCGATCTCGAGGGGGAGGTCGTCCGGCCGCACGCCGAGCACGCGCCGCGCCGACCGATCGTCGACCTGAAGCCATCCGGTCAGCTGCTCGAAGGCCGCGGCCCGACCGGTGATCGCGGCCGCCGCCCGGATCGCAGGCAGCGGCGCCCGGAAGAGTCGGACCCGGCGCCCGGTCGAGCGTCCCGCGGCCGCGATGATCTGCGGAGTCGAGTAGTCGACTGCGTCCCGCACATGAAACGTCCGGCCTGCGGCGTCGGGAACCGTGAGCGCCGCGACGAGCACGCGCGCCAGATTCCGCACGTGGATCAGACTGCGCAGGTTCTCGATCCCACCCAGCGGCAGGGGGACACCAGTGGTGACCAGGCGGCCCAGCAGGGCGAGATTGCCCGGCGCACCCGGCCCGTGCACCAGGGGTGGACGGATGATCACCAACTCGCCGCCGTGCCGGTCGGCCTCCTGCCGCAGGCACACCTCGGCCTTGCGCTTCGAGCGGCCGTAGGCGCTGGTCGGCCGGCAGGGATCGTTCTCTCCCAATGGATGTCCCGGCGGGCTCGCGCTGCCGACCGCACCGATCGAACTGACGAACACCATTCTCCGCACGCCACCGCGGAAGGCCGTCCGGGCCAACCGCCGGCTGCCGTCGACGTTGACCGTGTCGAACTGGTCCTGCTGCTGCCGCCGCGGCGCCGTCACGTGCGCACGACCGGCGAGGTGGCAGACGACCTCGATACCGTCCATCGCCTGCGCCAGAGCGCGATCGTCGAACTCCGGGACCACCCGCAGGTCGACACCCGGCAGGTCGACGGCACGTCGACTGAGAACTCGAAGCGGCAGACCGCGTTCGAGCAAGTGCGGCACCGTGGCCGAGCCGACGAACCCGGTCGCCCCGGTCAGCAACACCGGCGGCACCGCCGGATCGTTCATGCCGTCACCCGCACCGGCCGATCGCCGCCGGACCCGGTACGAATGCCGGGATCCCGACGCCCGGCCCGGGCCGGGCGGGCCACCCGGGCCAGCAGCTCCTCAAACCGATCGACCCCGCGCCGGACCGAGAAGGTGGTCTCGTAATAGGACCGCCCCCGAGCACCGAGCCCGGCCAGCCCGGCCCGGCCGAGACCGCAGGCCGCCCGGATCCGGTCGGCGATCGCCGCGACGTCATCGGGAGCCACCGCCCAGCCGGCGCCGCTCTCGGCGATCACCCCGGCGACGTCGCCCTGGGCGGCCACCAGGGCCGGACGCCCCGCGGCGAGCACCGACTGGGTCTTGCTGGGCATGGTGATCTCCGACAGCGGATGGGGCCGCAGGCCGATATAGCACAGATCGGCGGTGGCCATGAGGTCGGTCATCCGTACGCTCGGCACGCGGCCGAGGAATCTCATGTTCCGAGTGCCGGCTCGCCGCACGCGGCTTGCCAGCTCGGCCTCCGACGGCCCGGATCCCGCGATCAAGCAGACGAACCGGCGGTCGGTCACCTGCTCGCACGCCTCCACCAGGGAGCCCAGACCCTGCGCCGCGCCGATCGTCCCGGCGTACAGCAGGACGACGGTGTCGTCGGCGATCCCGAGTTCGGCCCGCAGGTCCAGCCCACCGGGCCGGAAGATCTCCTCGTCGGTCCAGAGCGGCACATAGGCCAGCCGATCGCGGTCGATCCCGCGGGCGGCCAGGACATCGCCCACGCCGGCGGAGTTGTAGGCGACGATCTCGGCGGACCGGTACATCAGGCGACTCCAGGTCGACAGGAGCGCGTCGGCCGGCCGGGAGGCGAGTCCCCCGCGGTCGAAACCGCTCACGGCCAGCGTGTCCGGCCAGAGGTCCAAGGCATGCAGCACGGCCGGCACGCCGAGCAACCGGCTGGCCCAGACCGGCCAGGAGACGGTCAGCGGGGAGGCGTAGACCCAGAGTGCGTCGACATCACGGAAGGCGCCGACACCCGAGACGCTGGCCGAGGCGCCGAACGTGACGTAGTTGACGAGCCGCTTCGACGCCGCGGTGTTATGGCTGGGATACAGCGCCACGCGCCGGATCTGGATGTCGCCGACGGTCTCATCGAGCCGGCGGCGGATGCGGTACCCCTCGTGGACCGTCCCCGTCGGGTAGTTCGGAAAGCCGGTGAGCACCTGGACGTGATGGCCCCGCTCGGCCAGGGCGCGGGCCAACACGCCGGGAAGGCTGGCCGGGCCGGGTTCGGGATCGAACCACTGGGAGAGGATCCCCACCCGCATGGTGCTGTCCACCCCCGCCCACTTCTGCACGTAGCGTTACATATCGTAGCTCACCGTAGACATCTTCGGAACTACACTGCCGCCGGCGATCGTCCCCGGCGACCCATCTGGGTCACGTAACTGGTCCACCAGAGGACGCTGGACAGCGTGGCGACCGCTGCCATCGCGGCGGTCGCCGCGACCGCACCGAACACCACGCCCGCCCAGACGACGGCGACGATCCTGACGCCGGCCAGGATCGACCGAACGACCAACGAGGCCTGGCCGGCCAGCATCGCCCGATGAGCGGCGAAGGGGACCATCGCGGACAGGGTGGCGAGCAACTCCCAGGCCAGGAACGGCAGGAGCGGTTGGGCTAGCGGCCAGACTCCGGCGAGGAGGAGCTCACCCCAGGCGGACGGGAACCAGGCGATCATCGCCAACGGGGGGACGGCCAGCACCGTCATCAGCGCCGCCAGTCGCACGATCGATCCGCTCGGCCGCCGGAGCCCTTCCTGCATCCGACGAAGGGTCGGGATGAGCAGGGTGGGAAGGATTCCCACCACCAGGGTGACCGGCCCGAGGACGGTTCCGGCACCGCGGATGGAAGCCACGACAATGGTGCCGGCAAAGCCGGCGATGAGGTTCGTCGCGACGGTGGCGCTGCCCGACCCGACGACGTAGTCGGCGCCGAACGCCACCGAGGTGCCGGTCGGGATCTCTGAGCTCGGCCACCCCGGCGGACCCAGATATCCGGCACGGGCGGCACTGACGGTGCCCAGGAGGGCCGCGATGCCGGCCCAGCCGCCGAAGCAGGCGATCCCGGTGATCCAGCCCGGGAAGGTCATCAGGCAGAGCCCGACGGTACCGACAGCCCAACCGATGTCGAGCACAAGGGCCCGTCGCGGCGCCACGATCGCCAGGCGCAGAGTGCGGACGGTGTCGTAGACGAGCAGGCCCGGGAGTGCGACCGCCACGACCGCGAGGTACGGCAGGCGGGCGATCCAGGCGCCGGCGAGCATCGGCAGGCCGACCACCAGCGCGAGCATCAACGCCCGCCGCACCGCGAGCCGGACGTGCGCCACCCCCACACTCAGGGCCAGAGTCGGTTCGGCGACGGCCGAACGGCTCGTCCCGATGATCAACGTGGCGAGCGCGGTCGCCACGGCGAACGCGCCGAATTCGGCGGTGGTCACCGTGTGCGCCTGGGTGATGGCCAGCGCGAACCCGGCCGCGCTGGTCGCGGCGCTGGCCAGGATTCCGGTATGCGCACGTCCGGACCGGACCATCCGGCGGAGCATCGCGGTCGACGCACCGGCCGACGGGCCGCTCATGACGTCGTCACCGGTCCGGTCGCGCGGTCAGAGGTCAAGCCCGGACAACGGCGAGAACTCCGGCAGCGTGCGCAGCAGCGCCATCGTCGCCGCCACGTCCAGCCGCTCGGTGTTCTCGGACGTGAAGTCGTCGGTGCGGACCGTGTCCTGGCTGCCCTCCTCGAAATACAGCTCGTACTGCAACGACCGGCTGTCCAGCGGAACCCGGAAGTAGTCGCCCTCGTCGATCGACTTGACCATTTCCTCGCGGCTGAGCAGGGTCTCGTGGAGCTTCTCCCCGTGCCGCGTGCCGATCAGCTTGACCACGGGATCCTGGTAGCCCAGCACCCCGGCGACGGCGCGGGCCAGCACGTCGAGCGTGGCGGCCGGCGCCTTGCGGACGAACAGGTCGCCGGGCTCGGCGTGCAGGAAGGCGTGCTCCACCAGGTCCACCGACTCGTTCAGCGACATCAAGAATCTCGTCATCCGCGGTTCGGTGATCGTCATCGGCTGGCCCAGCTGCAGCTGCCGCATGAACAGCGGGATGACCGAACCGCGGGAGCACATCACGTTGCCGTAGCGGGTCACCGAGACGACGGTCTTCGATCGCGGGTTGTTGCGCGCGAAGGCCTGTGCCGTCTTTTCCATCAGCGCCTTCGACATGCCCATGGCGTTGACCGGGTAGACCGCCTTGTCGGTGCTGAGGAACACCACCGACCGCACTCCGGCCGCGCCGGCCGCCTCGACGACGTTGTGGCTGCCCATCACGTTGGTCTTGACCGCCTGCTGCGGGAAGAACTCGCAGGACGGGACCTGCTTGAGCGCGGCGGCGTGGAAGACGAAATCGACCCCGATCATCGACGCGGCCACGCTGTCGTAGTCCCGCACGTCGCCGAGGAAGAACCGCAGGCGCCCGTCGTCGAACCGCCGCCGCATGTCGTCCTGCTTGGCCTCGTCCCGGCTCAGGATGTGCACGGCCGAGACACCGCGCCGGAGCAGGTGATCGACCATCGTGGAGCCGAACGACCCGGTCCCGCCGGTGATGCCCACCGTCGCGCCGTGCACCGCGTTCGTGACCGTCACACCGCCTCCCCCTCACTGGTTCACTCCCGGCGTGGTTCCGCTCACCCGACCGGGTCCGGCCGGACCCGTCCGATCCGGCCGCGACCGGTGTCCGGCGAAACGGCCAGCGCCTCGTGCGCACGCTGCGTGACCATCAGTGACAGTATGCATCGTGCCCGACGCACTTTGGTACGGTCAATCCGGGTTTGGCTCAGAGCTCGGTCATTTCCTGGGGGCACGATGGCACGGCGGATGTGCTCTCCCGGGGTCGGGCGGCCCAGGGCCGCCCGCCTGCGCCGCCGCCGCACCGCCCGGGGTGACCGATCGCCCTGCCCCGGCCCGCCCGCCGGCCCGCGCCGCGACGCGGCATCGGCTCGGATGCAATGGATCTGCCGACGATCGCCGGAATGCGCCGCCCGCCGCGAGCGGCCCGCGGGCCGCGGTTCGAGCGGGCCGCGTGGCGCCACCACGAAAGGGTTGCCGGCTCGCTCCCGCCGATCGGGAATGAACCGGCAATGCGTAACGACCACGCCGACAATTCCGCATCATCGGCATCCGATCGTGCATGTGATTCGCCGATATCCGCCGGTGCTGTTGACGGAGAGTGATCGATGACGGCCGAGCCGGCCGAGCCCGAGGCCATCCCCGACCGGCCCGACGGCCCGGCGTCGCGGCCGGCACCGCGCCGCCGGCCGATCCTGGCGTGGGTCATGCTGGCCGCCGGGGCCGTCATCCTGCTGTCCACCGCCTGGGTCGGTTGGCGGGCGTACCAGGCCTACCGCGACCTGCAGTCCGCCGCCGCGGCGGTCGGTGCGCTCCAGGCCCAGTTCGACGACCCGGCCGGTCTCGGAGCGACGGACGGGCGGGCCGCGACCATCGCCGGCCTGCAGGCCGACGCCGCGTCGGCCCGGTCGGCCGTGGACGACCCGGTCTTCCGGCTGGCCACCGGAGTGCCCTTCGTCGGACCCAATCTCGACGCCGTCCGCCAGGTCGCGCTGGCGGTCGACACCCTGGCCACCGACGTCCTGCCGGCGCTGGACGGCGTGGCCCGGTCCCTCGACCCGGCGGCGATCGCCCCCCGGGACGGCGCGATCGATCCGGGTCCGATCGCCGCCGCGGCGCCGGCGCTGCAGCAGGCCGATGCGACCGTCGAGGCGGCCCGGTCCCGGCTGGCGACCATCGACCGGTCGGCGGTGGTCACACCGATCGGCGACGCCGTCGCCGCGCTGCAGAACAAGCTCGACACGGCGGCCGACCTGACGGGGCCGGCCGCGCGAACCGCCCGGCTGCTCCCCGCGGCGCTGGGCGCCGACGGCGCCCGCACCTACCTGGTCGTGTTCCAGAATCTCGCCGAGCCCCGCGCCACCGGCGGCATCTTCGGTTCCTACGCGGTGGTGACCGCCGACCGGGGCCGGATCACCATCGTCGATCAGGTGCCGGCCCGCGCCCTGCAGATCTTCCAGCCGCCGGTCGGGGACCCGACCGAGGGGCAGCGGCGGCTTTTCGGGCCGGAACTGGCCACGTTCCCGGCGGACGTCAACCTGACCCCGGACTTCCCGACCGCCGCCCGGCTGTTCACGCAGATGTACCAGGCCCGCGGTGGCGGTCCGGTGGACGGCGTGCTCGCGGTGGATCCGGTGGCCCTGTCCTACCTGATGAAGGGGGCCCCGGCGCTGACCGTCGACGGCGTCACGATCGACGCCGGCAGCGTCGTGCCCACCCTGCTCGCCGGCGCCTACCAGCGCTACGACGACGCCGACCAGGAGCCGCGCGACCGGTTCCTGGCCGACGCCACGACCGCCGCGTTCGGCCAGGTGATGTCGGGCGCAGCAGGCCCGGAGGCGGTCGTCGCCGGCCTGCGCCAGGCGAGCGCCGAGCGGCGGATCCTGTACTACAGCACCCATCCCGACGAGCAGGCCGACCTCGCGGCCACGGGGCTCAGCGGCGCGCTGGACGGCCCGACGGAGTCGTCGTCGGTGGGGGTGTTCGTCAACGACGCGGTCGGGTCCAAACTGGGCTACTACCTGTCCGGGCGGGTCGCGGTGAGCGGTGGGGAGTGCGGGGCCGAGGGGTCCCAGCTCGCCTCGGTCGCGGTCACCCTCGGCTTCGATCCGCCGACCGGCCTGCCGGCGTACGTCACCGGCGGCAGTACCGACGGGAGCTACCGCGCCCACCTGCTGCTGACCGCCCCGGCCGGCGGGAGCATCCGGGCCGCCGAGGTGGACGGGCAACCGGTCGGCCTGCGGTCCGGCGCCGACCAGGGCCGGCCGGCCGGCATCGCGGTGGTCGACCTGCCGCCCGGCAGCCGGGTCACCGTGACGTTCTACCTGTCGCTGCCGCCGGGCGACGGGGTGCCCGCGCTGGTGCACACCCCGACGGTCGGCGATTGGCCGGTCACCGTCGACGGGATCGGCGGCTGCGCCCGATGACCGCGGCGGCGACTGCACCGGCCGGCCGGGAGCCCCTGCGCCCGGGCACCGTGACGACCCTGCACCGGGCCCTGCGCGCCGGGCTGCGGCGGCGGGCCGGCCAGGACCCGGCGTGGCGGTGGCCGGGCCAGGACGCCGACGACCTCGTCCGGGCCGCCCGCGGCCACCACGTCTGCGGCCTCCTCGCACCGCACGCCGCCGCGCTGGGCCTGCCGGCCGCGGCGGCCGAGCGGATCGCCGGCCACGCCGACCGGGTGGCCCTGGCGTCGCTCGCCCAGGCCGCCCGACTCCGGCAGGTCCACCACCGGCTGCGGGACGCCGGCGTTCCGGCCCTGTTCGTCAAGGGCCTGGCCGTGGAGGCGCAGACCGGTCGCCGGCTGGGCGAGCGGGGCGCCGGGGACATCGACGTCTGGGTTCCGCCCGCGCACGTCGAGGTCGCCATCGAGGCGCTCCGGCCCGACTGGCGCCTGCCGGCCGAGTACCCGCAGCCGGGGCCCAGCTGGGCCTGGCGGCACTGGCTGCGCTGGGGTTCGGAACTGCCGCTGCGCGGTCCGGTCACCGTCGACCTGCACTGGCACCTGCACGGCGTGCGGGCGAACCTGCCGGACTTCGCCAGCGCGTGGCGCGCGCGGGAGGAGGTCGACGTCGCCGGGCTCGCGGTGCCCACGCTGGCGCGCGCCCATGCTCTCGCCCACGCCGTCCGGCATGCCGCGACGGACCGCTGGCGCATCCTGCGCAGCCTGGTCGACATCCACCTGCTGCTCTCCCCGGCTCTCCGCGCCGGAGGCCCGGCGCCGCTCCCGGGGCGCACGATGGCCGTCGTCGACCGGTCGATCGGCCTGCCCGACGGGTGGGCCGGCCCCACGCTGACCGCCGCCCGGTGGTCCGCCACGGTCCAGGAGCAGTGCATCCTCGGCCCGCACGCCGACCGGATCGGCGAGCTGTCCCGCCCGGCCTATCTCGGGCGGGTCCTCGCCCGCGGTGCCGGCCCCGGCCACCAGCCGGCCCGGGACGCGCTGGCCCTGCTGTGGTTCCTGGCGGTCGCGCCGCCCCATCAGTGCGGCTCGATCACCACGCCCTCGGCGGTGCGCGGCACCGGGCAGGCCGTGCTGCGGCGCGTCCGGTACGAGCGCGCCCGCTCCCGGCCCGGGTACCGGGACGACCTGCGGTGCGGGACCCGGTGACCCCCGACGGCCGGACGGTCCGCATCCCGGTGGGCTCGGCGGGACGGCGGCCGTACCTGCTGGACTGGTTCCGGGACGCGGTGCGGCGGCTCGGCCGGGACGCCTCGATCGAGATCACCGAGGCCGACCCGCGCGCGGTCACCGCCACCGTGGCCGACGCCGTGCACCCGGTGCCGCCGTACCGGGATCCGGACTTCGCCGCCGCCATGGTCGACCTGGTCGACCGGACCCGACCCGACCTGTTCCTGTCGCTCAACGATCACGAGCTGACCTGCCTGTCCGGTCCGCTGGCGGACAAGCTGCGCGGCTCCGGTGGGGTGGTGCTCGCGCTGGAACCCGAACGGCAACGGCTGGTCGCCGACAAGCACGCCATGGCCGTCGCTTTCGATCCCTGCGGGATCAGGTGCCCGCCCACGGCCCTCGGCTCGGACCGGGCCGGTGTCCGGGTCCTGGCCGGGACCGCCGACCGGCTGGTGATCAAGGACCGGTTCGGTAGCGGCTCCTCCGGGTTCGCCGTCGTCCGGGCGACGGACGCCCTGACGGCCCTCGACCGGCGGGAGCAGGACCCCGATCTGTCGATCGTGCAGCCGTACCTGGACGGGACCGAGTTCGGCCTGGACGTGATCGGTGACCTGGCCGGGTCCGGCGCGGTCGCCGGAGTGTTGGCCCGCCGCAAGGACGGCTGCGCCCAGGGCGTCACGACCCGGGTCGTCACCGAGGATCCGGCCCCGTTCCGCTCCCTCGCGGAGAGCCTCGCGCATCTCGTCGGCCCGCAGGGCCCGATGGACGTCGACATCGTCCGGACGGACGCCGGCCCGATCGTGCTGGACGTGAACCCGAGATTCGGTGGCGGGTACCCGTTCAGCCACTGCGCCGGCAGCGACGTCCCTGGCTATCTGGTCGCCGAGCTGCTGGGCGTGCCCGCACCACCGGGATGGAACACCTGCCACATCGGCCTGACGGTCGGCCGGTACGACTCGTTCGTGCCCATCGGCTGAGTGAGAAGTGGCCGTGGCCCGGTGACATGGGTACCGGCCCGGCGCTAGCGAACGCCCTGCGGGGCGGCGCCGACCGGCGTGGCCCGGTACCGCTCGTTGACCGCGGCGGGCGGCCGCGCATCGCCCCAGACGGCGCCGAGGGCCCGGTCGCAGCCGAGGGCGGCCGCCGCCCGGGCCTGGTCGAGGGTGTCGATGCGGTCGATGACCACCCGCTGCTCCAACGCGTGCGCCATCGAGGTCACCGCGCGGATCATCGTGTCGCCCACGTCGGTGCCCAGGGCGGCGGTCAACGCCGGGTCGAGCCGGACCGCGTCGCACGGGAACCACAGGAGCTGGTCCAGACCGGCCCAGACGGTGCCGAACTCGCCGCGGAAGATGCCGAATCCGATGTCCCGCAGGCCCTTCAGCGTCGCCAGCGCCGCCAAGTCGGTGACCGACCAGGCCGGCGCCTCCTTCAGCGTGATGTTGACCGCGATCGGCTTGATCCCCGCGCGGGCGGCCAGCTCGGCCAGCAGCGTGAGGCAGTCCGGCCGGGCGATCACCGCCGCCGTGAGGTTGACGTTGACCTTGAGTCGCGAGTCGTGGCGCTGCCAGCCGCGGACCGCGGCCATGCCGGCGGCGGCGACGGCGAGATCCAGCTCCAGCAGCTCGGCGGGGCGCCCGACGAGCGGCCGCCGGGGGTCGGTGACCCCGCCGTCCGGACCCACCCGCCGGGCCACCGCGTCGTACCCGAGCACCCGGTGGTCGCTCATCCCGGCGACCGGGCGGAACCACGGCACCACCGCGCCCGGCCCGGCGGGGCCGGAGGCCGGATGCCGCTCCTGGGCATCCAGCTGCCACATCAGGTCGAGCTGGTCCTCGATGATCGGCACGAACTGCTGCAGGCGCCAGGTGTCCTCCGCCGTCAGCACCCGGCCGATCGGGTCGATCACGCAGAGCGCGCCGACGATCCCGCCGTCCGGCCCCCTCAACGGAACCCCGAGGTAGGCCCCGATCTCACCCGACACCACCGACGCCAGCCCCGAGAAGCGGGGATCGATCGTCGCGTCCGGCACGGCCATCCACTCGCCGGTCGCGACGACCACGTCGCAGAACGACTCCTCCCGGTCGATCGGGCACAGGTCGCCGACGCCGAAGAACCCGATCGTGTGCTGCAGGTCCTGATGGACGATGTTGATGCGGACCGTGGGAAAGCCCAGGGCGCGCGCGGCCAACGACAGCGTTGTCTCCACGGCCCCCGGGAGCGGCCGGTCGAACCAGTGACGCTCGGCGGAACGGGTGGGCGGAACGGCGTCCAGAGACGGCATCGGCCGATGGTAAGCCGGGTTTCCGGAGGGACCGAGAAGAATCAACCGTTGGTGGCCGGCGGGTGACAGGCCGTCATAACGCCTGGCGGGCAACCGTGATCGACCGTGTGACGGCGAGACCACCGGTACCGTCCCGGGGCCGGGCCGGTCGCGGACGTGATCTGCGGACAAAGGCGGCAATTCACCCGGTTTCGCCCGGCGCGCCGACGCCCGGCCGGCACCGCGCCCACCCGGCCGGGACCGCGCGCCCACCTGGCCGGGGCGGGCGGCCGGCGATCGCCGGGTGACGGCGGGGTACGCCGGGGGTGACGGCGGGACGTGGCGCGGGAAACCGGCGTGACGGGCAGAGGGGAGAAAGCGGACGATCGTGGGTGACTCCGGCCGGACCCGCCGGCCGCCCCACCGGAGGGAGTTCCGCGTGGACGACACCACACCCGGGCCCGATCTCGTCGCGCTGAAGGGCACGCAGCACCGGATCTGGAGCAGCGGGGACTACGCCCGCATCGCCTGGATCACCGCGCCGCTGGCCGACCGGCTCGTCGCCGCGGTCGACCTGGTTCCCGGCCGCAGCGTTCTGGACATCGCCACGGGCACCGGGCACGTCGCCCTCGCTGCGGCCCGCTCGTTCTGCCCCAGCACCGGGATCGACTACGTGCCCGACCTCATCGCCCGGGCACGGCGCCGGGCCGCCGCCGAGGGGCTGGACGTCACCTTCGAGGTCGGGGACGCCGAGGCGCTGCCCTACGCCGACGGACGCTTCGACCAGGTGCTCTCCGCCATCGGCATCATGTTCACCGCCGACCACCGGCGGGCGGCGGGCGAGATGGTCCGGGTGTGCCGCCCGGGTGGGCGGATCGGCCTGGCCAACTGGACCGCGTCCGGATTCATCGGCCGGATGCTGCAGACCGTCGGCCGGCACGTCCCGCCGCCACCCGGAGCCCCGCCGGCCACCCGCTGGGGCGATCCGCAGTTGCTCGCCGAGCTGTTCGACGGGCGGATCGAGGACCTGCGGACCCGGACCGCCGTCCTGCGCCCGCGGTTCCCGGGAGTCGGGCAGTTCGCGGACTTCTTCCTGGCCCACTACGGTCCCACCCGCACGGCCGCGGCCCGGCTCGACGACGACGGCCGGGCGGCCCTGCGGGGCGACCTGATCGGCCTGGCCGAGGCGGCCAACCTGGTCACCGACGGCACCTTCGTCGCCGACTGGGAGTACCTGCTGGTGGCGGCCCGCCGGCGCTGAGCCGGCCCTGGTGCGGCTCGAATGCGGCTCTGGTCCGGCCTGGTGGGCCCTGGACCGAGCAGCCGGCGGCGTCGGCCGGCCCGCCTGCCGGCGCCGGGCGGACCCGGGACCTCAGGCCGGCTTGTGCAGGACCCCGCCGGTCGGCGTCACCCGCACATCGTCGCCGTCGACGGCGGCGCCGCCGTCGACGATCAACGACATGCCGCCGGCCGCCCGCGGCGGCCAGAGCAGGGTGACGGCCGGATTGGCCCGGACGTTGGCCAGCGATCCGCGGCCCGGCGCGGCGATCCGCAGCTCGCCGTCGACGAGCGCCGGCCGCACCGAGACCGCCTTCACCCGCGCCGGCGATCCCAGCGGGTCGACGGTCAGCAGGTAGCCGGCGTCGAAGTCGTCCAGGACCCGCGCCAGGTCGCCGAGCTCCACGATGATGCTCACCCGACCAAGGGTAGGGGTCGCCGCCATCCGGACGCCGGGCCGGCCCCGTCCTGGCACGGGCCGGCGGGCCGCCGCGCGGGCATGCCAGCGGGATGTGCGCCGGATGCCAGCCCGCCGCGGCACCGTGGGGGCCGGTTCACCCGACATCGCGGAAGGAGCTCGGATGAGCGCGATCATCGAGGCGCAGGGATTGCGGAAGGCATTCGGCCGCACCCAGGCGCTGGACGGCGTCGATCTGGTGGCGCACGAAGGCACCGTGCTCGGCGTGCTGGGACCCAACGGCGCCGGCAAGACCACCGCGGTCCGGGTGCTGGCGACGCTGCTGCGTGCGGACGCCGGCACCGCCCGGATCGACGGCTACGACGTGGTCGCCGACGCCGGCCGCGTTCGCCGCACCATCGGGCTCACCGGCCAGTACGCGTCGGTCGACGAGGACCTGACCGGGACCGAGAACCTGGTCATGATCGGCACGTTGCTCAACCTGTCGACCCGCGACGCCCGGGCCCGGGCGGCCGAGCTGCTCGACTGGTTCGGGCTGGCCGACGCCGCGGGCCGGCGGGCCAAGACCTACTCCGGCGGGATGCGCCGCCGCCTGGACCTGGCCGCCAGCCTGGTCGGCCGGCCGCGGGTGATCTTCCTGGACGAGCCGACGACCGGTCTGGACCCGGCCAAGCGTGAGGACATGTGGGACGTCGTGCGGCGGCTGGTGCGGGACGGCTCGACCGTCCTGCTGACCACCCAGTACCTGGAGGAGGCCGACGCGTTGGCCGACCGGATCAGCGTCATCGACCACGGCCGGGTCATCGCGCACGACACCCCGGAGGGTCTCAAGCGCACCATCGGCGGTCAACGCATCCGGGTCCGGCCGACCGACCCGGACCGGTTGGCCGACGTGGCCTCGGTGCGGACCGGCATCGCCGGCCGGCCGCCGGTCAGCACCGGTCGCAACGAGCTGACCGCGGCCGTCGACACCGGCGAGCAGGCGTTGGCCGCGACGGTCGGCCGGCTCGCCGAGGCGGGCATCGGCGTCACCGAGCTGTCCCTGCACCTGCCCACCCTGGACGAGGTCTTCATGACCCTGACCGGCCAGCGGGTCGGCGGCGACGCCACCCCCGCGGGCCCCCGGAAGGAGCTGGCGGCATGACCACCGTCACGACCACATCGGCCGGTGACCGGCCGCCGGCCGCCGCCCCGGACGAGCCGGCCGCCGGCGGCGCGCTGGCCTACCCGCGGCACACGTTCGCGCTGGCCCGGCGGAGCCTGCTGAAGATGCGGCGCACCCCGGAGGCGTTGATCGACGTCACCCTCCAGCCGATCATCTTCCTGCTGATGTTCACCTACATCTTCGGCGGCGCGATCGCCGGCAGCTCGGCCGACTACCTGCAGTTCCTGCTGCCCGGCCTGCTGGGACAGTCGATCGCCATGGCCGGGGTCGCGCTCGGCCAGAACCTCAACGCCGACATCGAGAAGGGCGTGTTCGACCGGTTCCGCTCGCTGCCCATCGGCCGGTCGGTGCCGCTGGTCGGCGCGGTGACCGCGGACATCGCGCGGTACCTGATCCTGTGCGTGGTCACCCTGGGCTTCGGCATGATCATGGGCTTCCGGATCGAGACCGACGCCGTCGCCGCCGTCGCCGCGGTCGTCCTGGCCATCGCGTTCGCCCTCTGCTTCTGCTGGATCTCGGTGTTCGTCGGGATGAAGGCCCGCACCTCCGGCGCCGTGCAGGGGATCATGTTCCTGATCGTGCTGCCCCTGTCGTTCGCGTCGAACACCTACGTGCCGACCGCGACGATGCCCGGCTGGCTGGCGGCGTTCGCCGACGCCAACCCGATCTCCCAACTGGTCACCACGATGCGCGGGTTGATGATCGGCGGCCCCGTCGCCACCAGCCTGATGTGGACGCTGGTCTGGATGGCCGC
>NZ_JBMDXT010000386.1:0-4846 GCF_048594475.1 Nakamurella sp.
TGCGGCGTCGACCGGAAGGAACGTGATGTCCTCCCCCCAGGAACAGTTCGCGGCAGCCGTGCGCTCCACCCAGGCGCAGGCTGTCGATGCCGTGGAGACCTGGACCAAGATCACCCAGGACGCCTTCGGCAAGATCGGTGACGCGCCGGGCCGGACGCCCAAGCCCGACGAGGTGATCGATCAGGTCTTCGATTTCGCCGAGAAGATGCTCGAGGGCCAGCGCGAGTTCGCGCACCGGATGCTCGGTGTCTCCGAGAAGGTCGGCGAGGCCGCCCGCGAGGAGATCGAGTCGGCGACCGAAAAGGTCCGGGATCAGGTCGAGTCGCGCACCGAGGCGGCGCGCAAGGCGGCCGAGTCCGTGCGCGACGACCTGACCGCGCGCACCGAGGCGGCCCGCAAGCAGGCCGAGACGATCCTGGCCGAGGCCAAGGATCGCGCCGAGGCCGCCAGCAAGCAGGCCATGGAGGAAGCGGAGAAGCTGCTGGCGAACGCCCGGCAGCAGGCCGAGCAGATCCTCGAGCTGGCCCGTAAGCAGGCCAAGACGATGTCGGGTCCGCTGGGTGACTTCGCCGAGCAGATGACCAAGGCCGGCGAGCAGGCCCTGGCTGCCGTCACCCCCGGTGCGGCCAAGGACGACCGGAGCCCGGTCGAGGCCGCGGCCGAGACGGTCACCGAGACCGCCGAGGAGGTCACCGAGGCTGCGGCCGACGCGACCGAGGAGGCGACCGACGCGGCCGACGAGGCCACCGAGGACGTCGCCGAGGCGGCCGAGGACTACGCCGGCTGGACCAAGGCACAGCTCCAGGAGGAGCTGGTCAACCGCGGTCTGCCCAAGTCGGGCAACGTGGCCGAGCTGCGCGAGCGGCTGCTGGGCTCCGCCTGACCGTCGGCGCACTCGTTGCGAACGCCGCCCGGACCGATGGTCCGGGCGGCGTTCGCCGTTGTGGGGGCCGTGGCTCCGCCCTCGGCAGGATCGACACCGGATGGCGCGGCCAGGGGCCCGTGCGCGATGACGGCCAGGTCGGATCAGGCCGGATCGTTCAGAGTGAGCTGGGCGGAACCGGTTCGTGATCGGCCTCGACCGCCAGGACGACGCCGAGCAGGTCGGTCAACGCGTGCCGCAGCCGGGCGTCGGCCAGTTCGTAACGCACCCGCCGGCCCTGCGGTACCGCGACCACCAGGCCGCACCCCCGCAGGCAGGCCAGGTGGTTGGACAGGCTCTGCCGGGACACGCCGATCTCGTCGGCCAGCTCGGCCGGGTAGCCGGGGGAGTCCCGCAGGGCCAGCAGCACGCGGGCCCGGGTCGGGTCGGACAGCGCCGCCCCGAAGCGCGCCAGGACCTCGCCCTGGATGAGCGTCTGCACCCGGTCAGGGTACATCCGGCCATGAACCGTCGACCGCCCCCGATGTGGCGCAGCGCGGCTCGCCGTCAGGCGTCCGGGCCGTCCGGGTCGCTCGCGCCGACGGCCGTGGTGCGCATCAGCTCCATCAGCTCCTCCCGCATCTGGATCATGCGGTCGGTGGGCACCGGCGGGTCGCCCGGGCCGCCGATGCGGAGGTAGACCGCGAGCCGGTCGTCGGGGAACGCGAACGCGGCGCCGTCCCCGTTGAAGTGGCCCAGCCCGCTGGCCCACTTCGCGCCGTCCTCCGTCTGGCCGCACGGGCACAGCGGCCAGATGCCGAGCCCGCCGTTGAGATGGCTCAGGTCGGTCATCCGGTGCACCGCGTCCAGCGACAGCAGCTCACCCCGGTTGACCAGGGCGTCGAAGAACCGGGCGACGTCGGCCGGGGTGGCCGACACCCCGCCGGAGGCCGAGCCCACCCATCCCGTGCGCTCGTCGACCGGCACGTCGACGGTCGCCAGGCCCAGCGGACCGGTGATCCGCTCGGCCAGCAGCGACCCGTACGCGGAGCCGGTCACCGATTCCAGCAGCAGCCCCAACCAGAGGTAGTTGCTGTTGCTGTAGGTGACCCCCGCGTCGGCGGCGTGCGCCCGCGGGGCCCGGATGGACAGCGAGACCAGCTCACCGGCGGTGTAGACGCGCCCGGCGTCGTACCCGGGGGAGTCGGTGTACTGGATCAGCCCGGTGGCGTGCTGCAGCAACTGGCGGGGGGTGACGGTCTCCCCGGCCGGCAGGGGTTGCACGTCGGGCAGGTCCGGAACGGGCGCATCCAGGTCGAGCCGCCCTTCCTCGGCGAGCTGCACCACGAGCGAGGCGGTGAAGGTCTTGGTCATCGAGGCGATGCCGACGCTGAATTCGGCGGCCGGCGGCTCACCCCCGGCGCGGGTCGCGCTGCCGCTCCACACCTGCGGTCCGGCGGCCACACTGACCACGGCGTCGTTGATCTCGGGTTGGGCGGCGATCCAGAGCTCCAGCGCCGACTGCAGGTCGTCACCGTGCAACGGGCGGTCCTCAATCCCCGCCCGCAGATCCCGGGCCGCCGCGGCGAACGCGGTGTCGGCCAGGGCCGTGCGATCCGACGGCGGGGGCAGGGTCGCGAGCCCGCCCTCGGTCCGGCCGGCGGTGACCGCCGTCGTCGTGCCGGCGATCAGGGTGACCGCGGCCGCCGCGGCGACCGCCAGGCGCAGCCGCTGCGGCGGCCGGTCCGGCCCGGTCCGTGTCCGGTGCGCCCCGGTGGGCCACCACCGGGCCGGCCGGCGGGCGGCGACGTCCTCCACCCATCCGACCGCGGCGACCGCGGCGGCGGTGAACCCGACGGTCAGCAGCAGGACCGAGGGCGCCGACCAGAGCCCGGCCGCCGGGGCCAACGCCAGGGCCAGGAAGATCGCCGCCGGGTGCCACAGGTAGATGGTCAGCGCCCGGGCGCTCACCGCCCGGGCCGCGGGCGCGACCCGGGGGGTGGCGGCGAGGCGCCGCAGCGGCTGCTCGGCGGCGCCGATCAGCAGCAGCCAGCCGAGGGCGGCCACCGCCAGCAGCAGGTAGGACTCGTTGAGCGAGCCGCGGGGCAGCGGAACGACCACCGAGCCGGCCAGGGTCGCGGCCACCAGCGCGAGTCCGGCCGCGGCCCGGACCAGGACGGCGCGCCGGTCGGGCGGTGCCGGACGCCGGGTGGCCCAGGCGACGCCGAGCACCGCGAACAGGCCGTAGCAGAGCAGGTCGCCGGCGGCCATCCGGGCCGTCCCGACCAGCGACGGCACTCCCAGCAGCGGCGCCAGCTCCAGGGCCACCAGCCCGGCCAACGCCCCGGCGACGACCGCGCGGACCCGCCGGGCGAGCATCGCGGCGACCGGCAGCAGCACGAGCAGCACCAGGTAGTCGGTGAGGTACCACAGGTGCCCGGTCAGCCAGTCGCGGTCGGTGCCCGACGTCCGGGGCAGCGGCAGCAGGACCGCCGGCCAGTCGAACCGATCGGTCTCGAAGACCGGACCGGGCCCGGGACCGGACCCGGGGCCGAACACCGTCGGTCGTAGCGCCGTGATCGCCACGACGGTGGCCGAGTACACCCAGAAGGGCAGCAGGATGCGCAGCAGCCGCCGGGCCAGCGTGCGCGGACCGGCGGATCGGTCGGCCGTCCGGCGGCTCCCGACCGGCCGGGCGACCGAGCCGGCGAGCACCGCTCCGGCCAGGAAGAACATCACCGGCATGGCCGGAAAGATCCAGCTCAGCCAGGGTGCGGCGAACGCGTGCCAGAGCACGACGCGGGCCAGGGCGACCGACCGCAGCGCGTCGACCAGCGGGTCCCGGTTCCCGCCCGGCCGGGGGGACACCGGTGGTGCGGCGGGGGCGGGGAGGTCGGTCGGCGCAGGCATCCCGTCCATGCTGACCGACGTCGAGGGGGGTGAGAGGCCGTTCACCGCTCACCGGAACGTGGTTTGTCTCACGGCCGGCGTGATCCGCCGGGCGCCGGTGGGGTCGTCGGCGGGTTCGTCGGTGGGGTCCCCGGAAGGGTCCACGGCGGGGTCGCCGAGGAGAACACGGGCAGCATCGTCCTGACCTCCCGCAGCAGCCCGCCGGCGGCCCCGGTCATCGCGGCGACGCCGGCGACGGCGATCACGACCCCGGTGATGGGGAAGGCATGCGTGGTGACCAGGCCACCGACGAGGACGGCCGCCCCGGCCAGGAACGCCGCCCCGAACAGGATCGGCCGCAGCATCGGGAACCGGCCCGCGGCGATGGTCCGGGCCAGGTCGGGGTCCACCCGGGTGAGCTCGCGTTCGATCTCGGCCAGCTTCCGCCGGTCCTCGTGTGACAGCGGCATCGTCGTCGCTCCTCGGTGGTCGGTGGTCGGTGGTCGGTGGTCGGTGGTCGGTGGTCGGTGGTCGGTGCCGGCCGGCCCGCCCCCGGCCGGCGGTGGGCCGGTCCCGGGGACCGGCCGATCAGGGTTCGATGAGGCCGGCGCGGATGGCGTAGCGGGTCAGCTGCAGCCGGTCGTGCAGGCCGAGCTTGTGCAGCACGTTCGCCCGGTGCCGCTCCACGGTCTTGACGCTGATCACCAGGGTGTCCGCGATCGCCCGGGACGAGTGGCCCTCGGCGATCATCTTCACCACCTCCTCCTCCCGGACGGTGAGGATGCGCTCGGGCAGCCGGGCGCCGGTCCGTTCGCGCCGCAGGTAGTCCTGGATCAGCGCCGACATCGCGCCGGCGTAGATGAACGGTTCGCCGCGGGCGGCCGCCCGGCAGGCCTGCACCAGGTCGCGGTCGGCGACCGACTTGAGCACGTAGCCGCACGCCCCGACCTTGAGCGACTCGAAGAAGTACTGCTCGTGGTCGTACATGGACAGCATCAGCACCCGCACCGGACTGCCCCGGCGGTCGAGTTCCCGGGCCGCCTGCAACCCGGTCATCCGCGGCATGGCGATGTCCAGGATGGCCAGGTCGACCTC
>NZ_JBMDXT010000387.1:0-28494 GCF_048594475.1 Nakamurella sp.
GGGGCCGCCCGGCTTCCCTTAACAATCCCGCCCCCCCTGGCCCTATTGGCCCCATGTGGCGGGGGTTTTATCAGCGAACCCGCGCGCCGGGCGGGCGGGCCGAGCGTCCCAGCGGGCCGGCCCGGAACGCGAAACGGCGCCCGCCGGCTCCCGTGTGAGGAGCCCAGCGGGCGCCGCGGACCAGCTACCGGCTGCGCGTGCCGTCGCGCGCCTCGAAGCGCGCCACGCGCCCGCCGGTGTCGAGGATCTTCTGCTTGCCGGTGTAGAACGGGTGGCAGTTGGAGCAGACCTCGACGTGGATCGAACCACTGGACTCGGTGCTGCGGGTGGTGAAGCTGTTGCCACAGCCGCACTGCACCTCGGTGGTGATGTACGTGGGGTGAATGCCGGTCTTCATGCGTGTTCCTCTTTCCGGGAGAGCCTTGCGGACGGGCCGCCGGGTCGCCCCCGCGGATGCGCGTGGACGTGAACCGGAGCCGGGCTCGACCGACCAGTATTCCAGATCAGCCGGTCGGTATGCCAAACGCGACGCGGCCGGGGTCTATTCCGGGTGTTGCGGGGCCCGCGCCGGACCGACAGCGGCGACCGGGGCGGCCGGGACGAGGCGGATCCCCAGCACGCCGACCGAGGAGAGCCCCCAGCGCGGTCCCAGCGTGGACAGCCGGCCACGGATCCCGTACTTGCGCACCAGCGCGTCCAGCACGCGGGGCACGCTGGATTCGGGCAGCACCCGGCCGATCGCCGGCACGGACCGCCCGCGCGGATACCCGCGCGTCGTGCAGGGCACGACCTCGCAGGCGCCGTCCCGGCGCAGCCGCTTGACCTTCCCCGACGTGGGGTTGGTCCACACCCACAGCTGGTCGCCCGCGGTCCCGGGCCAGTCCGGGTCCGCGGGCATCACCCACACCGGCGTCGGGACGGGCGTGCCGTCCCGACGAAAGGTGGTCAGCAGCATGTACTCCGCCCGGCCGAGCACGTCGGCCGGGTCGGGGCGCCCCGGTCCGGTCAATCGTTGTTCCCGCCGGGCGTGGTCTTGGCGACCTGCATGAGGAACTCGACGTTGCTGCGGGTCTTGCGCAGCCGGTCCAGCACCAGCTCGATGGCCTGCTGGGTGTCCAGCGCGGCCAGCACCCGGCGCAGCTTGACCACCACGGCCAGCTCGTCGGGCGACATGAGCAGGTCCTCCTTGCGGGTCGACGACTGGTCGACGT
The DNA here is from genome assembly GCF_048594475.1 of Nakamurella sp. Lineage (NCBI taxonomy): Bacteria > Bacillati > Actinomycetota > Actinomycetes > Nakamurellales > Nakamurellaceae > Nakamurella > Nakamurella sp. Next base: position 1,212 of record NZ_JBMDXT010000387.1, read on the forward strand.
CGATCGCCGGGAAGATCCGCTTGTCGGCCAGCCGCCGGTCCAGCTTGAGCTCGGCGTTGCCGGTGCCCTTGAACTCCTCGAAGATGACCGTGTCGCCGGCGGAGCCGGTCTCGACCAGGGCCGAGGCGAAAATGGTCAGGGAGCCGCCGTTCTCGATGTTCCGGGCGGCGCCGAGGAACCGCTTCGGCGGGAACAGCGCGGTCGAGTCGACACCACCGGACAGGATCCGGCCCGACGCCGGGGCGGCCAGGTTGTAGGCCCGACCCAGCCGGGTGATCGAGTCGAGCAGCACGACGACGTCGCGGCCCATCTCGACCAGGCGCTTGGCCCGCTCGATGGACAGCTCGGCCACCATGGTGTGGTCCGCCGGCGGGCGGTCGAAGGTCGAGGCGATGACCTCGCCCTTGACCGACCGCTGCATGTCGGTGACCTCTTCCGGCCGCTCGTCGACGAGCACCACCATCAGGTGGCATTCCGGGTTGTTGGTCGTGATGGCGTTGGCGATGGCCTGCATCACCATGGTCTTGCCGGCCTTGGGCGGCGAGACGATCAGCGCCCGCTGCCCCTTGCCGACCGGCATCACCAGGTCGATGACGCGGGTGGTGAGCAGGTGGGCCTCGGTCTCCAGGCGCAGTCGCTCGTTGGGGTACAGCGGGGTCAGCTTGGTGAACTCGGGCCGGTTGCGGGCCTGCTCGGGGTCCAGGCCGTTGACCGAATCCAGGCGCACCAGCGCGTTGAACTTCTGCCGCTGCTGCTCCCCCTCGCGCTGCGCCCGCACGGCGCCGGTGACCGCGTCACCGCGGCGCAGGCCGTTCTTGCGCACCTGGGACAGCGACACGTAGACGTCGTTCGGGCCGGTCAGGTAGCCCGACGTGCGGATGAACGCGTAGGAGTCCAGGACGTCCAGAATGCCGGCGACCGGCACGAGCACGTCGTCCTCGCGGATCTCCGGCTCGCTGGGGCCGTCGGCGAAACGGTCGCCGCGGGAGCCGCGCCGGTTGCGGTCGCGGTAACGGCGACCGCGCCGGCCGCGGCCGTCACCCTCGTCGTCGTCGTCGCGGCGGTTGTCGGGGCCGCGATCGTCCCGCCGGTTGTCGGACCGGCCGTCGTTGCGGTTGTCGGTCCGGGTCGACGGGCCGCCGGCGCGGTTCTGGTCGCGATTCTGGTCCCGACCGCCCTGGACGTCCCGGGCTCCGCCCTGATCGCGACCCTGCTGCGGGCGATCGCCGGTGGCGGCTCCGTTGGCCGCACCGTTGGCGGTGCCGTTCACCGCGGCGTCGGCGGATTCGACCCGGTCACGGCCGTCGCCGCGGTCCCGGCCGTCGCGCCGGCCCCGCCGGTTGCGGCGGTTGCGCGAGCCGTCCTCGCCGCCGCCCGCGCCGGCATCGTGGTCGGCTCCCTGGTCGGCCGGGTGATCGGCACCCTGGTCGGCCGGGTGATCGGGCCGGCCGGACGCGTCCGGAGCACTGCCGGCGGAGCCCTCGCCGCCGGGTGCGGTGTCGGCCGGGGCCGATCGGTGCTCGGCCGGGGCGTCGGCGGGCGCGGTGTCCAGCCGATCGAGCGGCAGTTCGGGCTCACGGTGGCGGCCGTTGGTGGCCGGCGCGTCGGCCGGCGCCGCGGCCTTGGCCGAGGACCCCTCGCCCTGCTTGGCGGTGATGGCGGCGACCAGGTCGCCCTTGCGCATGCCCGACGTGCCGCGAATGCCCAGCTGGGAGGCCATGGCCTTGAGGTCGGTCAGCACCATGCCCGACAGTCCTTCACCCTTACGGGCGCGACCGCGCCCGGACCGCGGCGCATCGGCGCCGGCCTCGAGGGTGGGGGCTTCGAGCGACTCCGTGGTTTCCGTCACGAAGATCCTTCCTGTCCGGCCGATTCAGTTCGACCGGGATTGGAGCGCCGCCCAGCGGGCGGCTGCCATGGCGTGCCCTGCGAGGGCACGGCCAGATACACCGATCACCGCCATTGACGCCTCGGACCGATACCGGACCTGCCGGGTTCGCCGCCGTCAGCGGATGCGGTCGGCAGCGTCGTCAGGATGGGAGCGGCGGGAATCTCGTCTCCAACGCCGCGGCGGTACAGCCGGTGATCGCTGTCAACAGTAACCGCATGTCCCGCGCATCAGCAACTGTGGGTGAGCGTGTCGCGTGGGCCGATTCGAACGATCAATCGACCAGCCGGGCGCCGGCCGGGCAGACCGGCACGAAGTCGACGTCGAAACCCGGCCGCCGCCACGCATTTACGTCGAAATCACCGGCGACGAGGGCGATCACCGACGGTCCCGCGCCGGAGATCACGGCGGGCACGCCGGCTGCCCGCAGGTGCGTCATCAGCGCCGCCGAGGCCGGCATCGAGGCCGCCCGGTACGGCTGGTGCAACCGATCGCGGGTCGCCGGCAGCAGGTAGGCGGGGTCGACGGTGAGCGCGTGCACCAGCAGCGCGGCGTCCGCGGCGTTGGCGGCGGCGTCGGCGTGCGGAACGGTGGCCGGCAGCAGGCCCCGGGTGTGGTGGGTCGAACTGGACTCCTGAGCGGCGAACACCACGATCCGGACGTCCGGATGCACGTCGCGCCGGATGGCGACCGGCACCCCGTCCTCACCCGTGAAGGCCAGGGTGAACCCGCCGACCAGCGCGGGGGCAACGTTGTCGGGGTGACCCTCCATCGCGGTGGCCAGGGCCAGCAGTTCGTCGTCGGACAGCCGCCGGCCGTTCTCGGCCGCCAGCTCCCGGCCGAGCAGCAGGCCGGCCACGATCGCCGCCGCCGACGAACCCAGCCCGCCGCCGTGCGGGATGCGGTTCACGCAGGTCAGGCGCAGTCCGGTCGGATCGGCCGGCGCCCCGGCCGCAGTCAGCGCGGTGCCGATCGCCCGGATGATCAGGTGCCGGTCGTCCAGCGGCACGTCGTCGGCCCCGAAGCCGGACACGACGACCTCCAGCGGGCCGTCGGTGCGGCACACCGACACCTCGTCGTACCGGGCCAGAGCAAGGCCGAAGCTGTCGAAGCCGGGACCGAGGTTGGCCGACGTCGCGGGCACGCGGACGGTGATCGTCGGGCCCTCCCCCGCCACCACCGGCAGCCTTTCCGCGGGCATCGCGCTCATCCGGTCAGGCCGAGCGCGTCCGTGACCGCCTCGGCGGCCACCGGGAGCACCACCGGATCGGTCATGAAGCCCATCGCGGTGTCCGGGTCCTTGAGCCCGTTGTCGGTCACCGTGCACACGACCAGCGATCCCGCCGGCACCCGCCCGTCCGCCACCGTGGCGATCAGCCCGGCCACCGACGCCGCCGACGCCGGCTCGACGAACACGCCCTCGGTCGAGGCCAGCAACCGGTAGGCGTCCAGGATCTGCTCGTCCGTCACCATGTCGATCAGGCCGTGAGATTCGTCACGGGCGGTGACCGCGCCGTTCCAGGACGCGGGCGCGCCGATCCGGATGGCGGTCGCGATGGTGTCCGGGTTGCGCACGGGATGGCCCAGCACCAGCGGCGCCGCGCCCGCCGCCTGGAACCCGACCATCCGCGGCAGCGCGTCGATGACCCCGTCCGCGTGGTACTCGCGGTACCCCTTCCAGTACGCGGTGATGTTGCCGGCGTTGCCGACCGGCAGGCAGTGCACGTCGGGCGCCCGGCCGAGCACGTCGCAGATCTCGAACGCGGCCGTCTTCTGGCCCTCGATCCGGACCGGGTTGACCGAGTTGACCAGCTCGATCTCGTCGGTGGTGGCCGCGGTCTTGCGGGCCAGCTCCAGGCAGTCGTCGAAGTTGCCCTCGATCTGCAGGATCCGCGCGCCATAGGCCACGGCCTGGGCCAGCTTGCCGGCGGCGATCTTGCCCTGCGGGATCAGCACGGCGCTGGTCAGCCCGGCCCGGGCCGCGTAGGCCGCGGCGGACGCCGAGGTGTTGCCGGTGGAGGCGCAGATCACCGCCCGGGCGCCGCGGGCCAGCGCGTGGGTGACCGCGACGGTCATCCCGCGGTCCTTGAACGAGCCGGTCGGGTTGGCCCCCTCGACCTTCAGGTACGCCTGCACGCCGAGCCGGTCGGACAGGGTCAGCGCGGGCACCAGCGGGGTCCCGCCCTCGAGCAGGGTGACCACCCGGGCCCCGGGCGGCACGGCCACCCGGTCGGCGTAGGCGGCGATCAGCCCGGGCCAGCCCAGACCGGTCCGGCCGGGCGCGGCGGCAATCCCGTTCATCGCATGTCCCCCGTCACCCGCATCACGGACGTGACCGCCCGCACCGCGTCCAGATCGGCCAGCCGCCGGACGGTGGCCGACAGCGCGGCGTCCGGCGCACTGTGCGTGACGACCACGAGCCGGGCGTCGTCCCCGCGACCCTCCTGCCGGACGGTCGAGATCGACACCTCGGCGTCGGCGAAGGCCGAGGCCACCGCGGCCAGCACGCCGGCCTTGTCGTCCACCTCGAGGCTGATGTGGTACTTCGCCAGCACGTCGCCCATCGGCAGGATCGGCAGCGCCGCGTAGGCCGATTCGCGCGGTCCGCGGCCGCCGGCCACCTTGTTGCGGGCCACCGCGACCAGGTCGCCCAGCACGGCGGAGGCGGTCGGGGCGCCGCCGGCGCCGGGCCCGTAGAACATCAGCCGGCCGGCCGCCTCGGCCTCCACGTAGACCGCGTTGTACGCGCCGTCGACGCTGGCCAACGGGTGCGTGGTGGGCAGCATCACCGGGTGCACCCGGGCAGAAACCGCACTGGGACGGCTCCCGTTCTCGGGCACCCGCTCGCAGATGGCCAGCAGCTTGACCGTGCAGCCGATCTCGCGGGCCGCGGCGATGTCCGCGGCGGAGACGTCGGCAATGCCCTCCCGGTAGACGTCGGAGGCCCCGACCCGGGTGTGGAAGCCGATCGAGGCCATGATCGCGGCCTTGGCGGCGGCGTCGAAGCCGTCGACGTCGGCGGTCGGGTCGGCCTCGGCGTAGCCGAGCCGGGTCGCCTCGGCCAGCGCCTCCTGGTAGCCCATCCCGGTGTCGACCATGTTCGACAGGATGAAGTTGGTGGTGCCGTTGACGATGCCCATGATGCGCAGGATCCGGTCGCCGGCCAGCGACTCGCGCAGCGGCCGGATGAGCGGGATCGCGCCGGCCACGGCCGCCTCGAAGTACAGGTCGGCGCCGGCCGCGTCGGCGGCCCGGTACAGCTGCGGCCCGTGCTCGGCGAGCAGGGCCTTGTTCGCGGTCACCACCCCGGCACCGCGGCCCAGGGCGGTCAGCAGCAGATCCTTGGTCGGGTCGATGCCGCCGATCACCTCGACGACCACGTCGATCGCCGGGTCGGCGACCACCCCGGCGGCGTCGGTGGTGAGCAGGCCGGCCGGGATGTCGGCGTGCCGCTCGGGCCGGCGGACGGCGACCGCGGCCAGTTCCAGCGTGGCGCCCACCCGGGCGGTCAGCTCGGCGGCCTGCTCGACGAGCAGCCGGACCACCTGGGAGCCGACGACGCCGGCCCCCAGGACGCCCACCCGGACCACGGGGGCGGCCGCCGCGGGCATGCTTCCCGACGGCGCGTTCATCGCGACCCGCCCGGCCGGGTGACGTCCCGGAACACCCGGAACGCGTAGATCAACAGCAGGATGACCACGAGGATCGCGGCGACCGCGATGGTGACCGTGAGCCACTGCGGCAGGTCCGGCTTGACCAGGGTGATGACGATCAGCACCCCGGCCAGGATGAGCAGGACGACCCCGGGGACCAGCGACGCCGGCTTGGCCGGCTTCTGGTCGGGGTCGTCGTCAGGGATCGTCACCGGGTCTCCAGGAGCATCAGGTCGTCGTCGGTCTCGCGGCGCAGGATCACTCGGGCCACCGCGCCGCCGGCGGTGGCGCCGTCGGCCCCGGAGGATCCGCCCTGCGCCACCGCCACCACCGCCGGGCGGGGCACCCGGTTGTAGTTGCTGGCCATGGCGTAGCAGTACGCGCCGGTGGCGGCCACCGCGAGCAGGTCGCCGACGGCCAGGTCGGCCGGCAGGTAGCAGTCCCGGACGACGATGTCGCCGCTCTCGCAGTGCTTGCCGACCACCCGGGACAGTACCGGCCCGGCGTCCGACGAGCGGGACGCCAGCGTGACCGTGTACTCGGCGTCGTACAGCGCGGTGCGAATGTTGTCGCTCATCCCGCCGTCGACTGACACGTAGCGGCGGGTGAGCCCGCCGTCGAGCTGCACGTCCTTGATGGGGCCCACCTCGTACAACGTCCCCGTGCCGGGCCCGGCGATGGCCCGGCCCGGTTCGACCATGACGGCCGGCACGGCCAGCCCGGCCAGCTGGGATTCGCGGCCGACGATGTCCAGCAGGGACTTGGCCATGACGTCGGGCGCGGGCGGGTCGTCGTCGGAGGTGTAGGCGATGCCCAGGCCGCCGCCCAGGTCCAGCGTGGTCAGCGTCTGCGCGAGCTGCGGGAACTCCTCGACGACCGTCCGGAGCAGGCCGACCACCCGGTGGGCGGCGACCTCGAAGCCGGACGGGTCGAAGATCTGCGAGCCGATGTGCGAGTGCAGGCCGATCAGCCGCAACCCGCGCAGCGCGACCACCCGGCGCACCGCCTCCGCGGCGGCCCCGCCGGTCAGCGAGAAGCCGAACTTCTGGTCCTCGTGCGCGGTGGCGATGAATTCGTGGGTGTGCGCCTCGACGCCGACGGTGACCCGGATCATCACCGGCACCGGATCGTCCGCCCGGTCCTCGACCAGGCCGGCCAGCCGCGCGATCTCGTGGAAGGAGTCGACGACGATGGCTCCGATCCGGTTCTCCACGGCCATCGCCAGTTCGGCGTCCGACTTGTTGGAGCCGTGCAGCGCGATCCGCTCGGGCGGGAACCCGGCCCGCAGGGCCAGCCGCAGCTCGCCGGAGGTGCAGACGTCCAGGGCCAGACCCTCGTCGGCCAGCCAGCGCACGATCTCGCTGCACAGGAACGCCTTCCCGGCGTAGTGCACGCTGCCGGCGCCGCCGAAGGCGTGCGCGAAGTCCTGGCACCGGCTGCGGAAATCGGCCTCGTCGACGACCATCAGCGGCGTGCCGTGGGTGCGGGCCAGGTCGCGGGCGTCGGCCCCGGCCAGGCTCAGCGCGCCGGCGTCGTTGCGGGCGGCGCCGCGCGGCCACACCATCGGGTCGAGGCGGTTCAGGTCGGTGGGCGCGCCGTGTCCGGGCCGGTCCGGGTGCAGTTCGCCCGAACGGGGCCCGGCGGGATGGGTCCTCACATCCGCTCCGGCGCGTCGACGCCGAGCACGGCCAGGCCGTTGGCCAGCACCTGACGGGTGGCCGCGCACAGCCACAACCGGGCGGTGGTCGCGTCCGTCGGGGGCTCGTCGCCCATCGGCAGCACCCGGACCGAGTCGTAGAACTTGTGGTACCCGGACGCGAGGTCCTCCAGGTACCGGGCCACCCGGTGCGGTTCGCGCAGCTCGGCCGCGGTCGCCAACACCCCGGGGTAGGCCGCCAGCAGGGCGATCAGCTCGGATTCACGCGTGGTGTCGAGCAGGGCGGGGTCGTAGCCGTCCCCGAGCTCGATGCCCAGGTCGGCCGCGTTGCGGGCCAACGAGGCCAACCGGGCGTGCGCGTACTGGACGTAGAACACCGGGTTGTCGCTGGTCTGCCGGGTCCACAGATCCAGGTCCAGGTCCAGCGTGGTGTCCACCGAGTAGCGGATCAGCGCGTACCGGGCGGCGTCCACGCCCAGCGCGTCGATCAGGTCGTCCAGGGTGATCACGGTGCCCGCGCGCTTGCTCATCCGCAGCGGCTGGCCGTCCCGGACCAGGTTCACCATCTGGCCGATCAGCACCTCGACCACGTCCGGATCGTCCCCGAACGCCGCGGCGGCGGCCTTGAGCCGGGCGATGTAGCCGTGGTGGTCGGCGCCGAGCATGTAGATGCACAGGTCGAACCCGCGGGACCGCTTGTCCAGGAAGTACGCCAGGTCACCGGCGATGTAGGCGGGTTGCCCGTCGGACTTGATGACCACCCGGTCCTTGTCGTCGCCGTAGGCCTTGGAGTTCAGCCACCAGGCGCCGTCGGCGAACGTCAGGTGCCCGGAGTCCTTGAGCCGCTGGACCGCGGCGTCCACCGCCCCGCTCGCGTGCAGCGAGTTCTCGTGGAAGTACACGTCGAAGTCGGTGCGGAACGTGTGCAGGGTGGCCTTGATCTCGTCGAACATCAGCTCGACGCCCTCGTGCCGGTACAGCTCGGTCGCCTGCTCGTCCGGCAGCTGCGGTGCCTGCGGGTGCGCGGCGGTGACCCGGCCGGCGATCTCGCCGATGTAATCGCCGCCGTACCCGTCCTCGGGGGCCGGCTGATGCCGGGCCGCGGCCAGCAGCGACCGGGCGAACCGGTCGATCTGCGCGCCCGCGTCGTTGAAGTAGTACTCGCGCACCACGGTGGCGCCCTGGGTGCCCAGGATCCGGCCCAGCGCATCGCCGACCGCGGCCCAGCGGGCCCCGCCGATGTGGATCGGACCGGTCGGGTTGGCCGAGACGAACTCGAGGTTGACCTGGCGGCCGGCCAGCGCGTCCCCGGCGCCGTAGGCGGCCCCGTCGGCGACGATCCGGCCAACCAGCGACGCCGCCGCCGCCGCTTCGACCGAGATGTTGAGAAAGCCCGGCCCGGCGATCTCCACGGCGGCGATCCCGCTCTCCGCCCGCAGGTGGGTGGCGATCACCCCGGCGATCTCGCGGGGGGGCCGGCGGGCCGCCTTGGCCAGCTTCATCGCCACCGGCGTGGCGTAGTCGCCGTGCTCGCGGGACTTGGGACGGTCGAGGGGGACGTCGGCCGGCACCTCGACGGAAAGGTCGCCGGCGTCGACGGCGGCCGCCAGGGCACGGCGAACGGCGTCGGCCAACTGCACAGGATCCACCGGGCCATTCTAGGAAGGGATCGGGATGCCGAGTGCACACCGGGCGGCGGCGCGGGCCTCGTTCACGCCGACGCCACGGGTCGGGTCCGTAAACTCGCACCGGCCGCTCCACCGGTCGCGGCCACCGGCCGTGCCGCCCGCGAGCCGGCCGGACCAGTCGAGAACGGCCCCGGACCAGCCCCAGAACAGCCCCAGGACAGCAAGGACACCGCCCGCATCATGGCCAGTGGCAAGAGCACGAAGAAGAGCCGACCCGCCGCGCCGGTGGTGTCCCGCCGTCAGGGGCTGCCCTGGCTGACCATCGCCGCCGTCGTCGCCGTCGTCGCGCTCGCCGCCGGCATCTTCATCGTGGTCTTCACCAAGAACCAGGAGAAGAGTGCCGCGGCCGACGCGCTGGCCCCATGGACGCCCTCCGAATCCAACCAGGACCCGTCGGTCAAGATCCCGGGCATCTACGTCGGCGCCAACACCCCGGCGACCGCCGACGGCCCGGCCACCTACGTCGACTACAAGGCGGCCATCCACATCAACGCCGACCAGCGCGTCTCCTACAACCGGTTCCCGCCGGTCGGCGGGCCGCACGACGGGACCTGGGCCAACTGCAACGGCATCGTCTACACCACCGCGGTGCGCAACGAGAACATGGTGCACACGCTGGAGCACGGCGCCGTCTGGATCACCTACAACCCGGACACCATCGCGCCCGGCGACCTGGACATCCTCAAGTCCCTGGTCGACGGTCAGCCCTTCACCACCCTCTCGCCGTACCCCGGCCTGGACAAGCCCATCTCGCTGCAGTCCTGGGCCCACCAGCTCAAGCTCGACTCCGCCTCCGACGAGCGGGTCAAGCAGTTCATCACCGCGCTGCGGCTCAACCGGTGGGTGTACCCGGAGACCGGCGCGACCTGCCAGCAGCCCTCGTTCGACACCCAGAACCCGCCGCCCTTCGACGCGACGCCGCCCGGCGCCGACGCGATCCCGATGTCCGGTACCGGTGGCGTGGTGAACTCCACCGAGATGTCCGTGGCCACCAGCGACCAGTCGGTCGACGCGACCGCGACCGCGCCGGTCTCGACCGCCGAGCAGGCGCCGGCGAGCACGGGCTGACGGCCGTGACCGATCGACCGGTGCCGTCCGCCTCCGAGCCTGTGCCCGATTCCGTGCCCGCTCCCGCGCCCGAGCCGGCGAGCGCATCGACCGGGACCGGGCCCGCCGGGACGGATCCGGCCGGCGCCGCGCCGACCGGGACCGCCCCGGCCGGCCGGTCCCGGGGCCTGACGACGCTGCTGCTCGTCGCCGCCGCGGTCGTGCTGCTGCTGGTCGGCGCGACCCTCGGGTTGGCCCTGTCCGGGACGTTCCGGTCGGAACCGGCGAACCCCGACACCGCCTCCGCGGACGCGGGTTTCGCGCGGGACATGATCGTGCACCACGATCAGGGCGTGCTGATGGCGCATTACGCCGAGCAGAACACGCAGGACCCCGAGATCGGGGTGATGGCCTACGACATCGGCTACACCCAGACCGATCAGATCGGCCAGATGCAGGGCTGGCTGTCCCTGTGGGACCTGCCCGAGACCACCGACGCGGCCCGGATGAGCTGGATGGGTGGCGACGCCCACGACGGGCACGACATGGGGGCCATGACGGCGGGCACCACGGCCGGTTCGAGCCTCGCGGGGGGCTCCGGGGCGGCCGGCGCCACCGGGAGCACGGCGGCCGGCGGCGAGACCGCGCTCATGCCGGGCATGGCGACGAACAGCGAGATCGCCCGGCTGCAGGGATTGCGCGGCACCGAGTCGGACATCTACTTCCTGCAGCTGATGATCCGTCACCACCAGGGCGGCCAGCCGATGATGGAGTACGCGGCCGAGCACGCCACCAATCCGGTCGTGCGCAACTTCGCGGACAAGATGGTCCAGACGCAGTCCGCGGAGATCGCCGTGATGACACAGATGCTGGCCGAACGCGGCGCGGAACCGCTGCCGGCGGGCTGAGCCCCGGTCCCGGGCCCCGGCGCAAATGTATTTCCCGGGCGGCGCGGTGGTCCTGACCCGGGCGGCGGGGCACCGCCGCCCCCCGGACCCGCCGGCCCCGAAGGACACGGATCGATGAGCACCCTCGCGGACGCCCCCGCACCGCCCCGCCGCAATCGCCTGATGATCGTCGTGGGCGCGATCTTCCTGGCCGTCGGGCTGATCCTGGGCACCGTCTTCGCCCTGATCGGCACGAAGGACTACTCGGCCTACACCGCCCGGGCGAGCGCCACCGTCGTCGACGTCGACGTGCACACCACCCGGAGCAACGGGACCACCCGGACCAGCCGCGAGTACGACGTTCAGTTCACCGCGGACGGCCGGACGTACCGGATCGACCACATCGACGGCGTCCGGACCGGCGGCGACCTGGCGGCCGGCGACGTGGTGGCGGTCGCCTTCCCGCCCGCGGACCCGCAGTCCGCGGTGTCGGCCGCCACGGTCGACGGCGGGGCCCGGGTCCTGCTGATCGTCGGCGTCGGTGCCGGGCTGCTCTTCGGCGGGCTCGGCGCCCTCGTCCTCGGGCTGGGGTTGCGCCGCCGGCCCGCGGCCGTCCTCGGCGGTGCCGGCGCCGTCCGGCCCGCCGGTCCCGTCCCGGCCGATCCCGGTCCGGCCGACGCGATCGGGCGCCGCTGGACGTTCGACGAGGTGGTGGCCGATCTGGCCCGCCGGACGGCCGGCACCCCGTACACCGTGCTGCGCGCCGGGGACGCCGTCACCGTGCGGGTCGACCTGGCCGATGCCCGCTGGTGGGCCCTGCTCCAGCGCCAGGGGCTGACCAAGACGTACGCCACCACGCTGACGCCGGCCGGTGCGGGCAGGGTCGCTCGGTCCGACCTGCTCGCCGAGGTCGAGTGGGCGGCCGGACCCGACGGGCGGCTGGTCCCGCGGCTGACCGGGCACGCGGCGGCGGTGGGCGGCCGGGTCTGGGCCGTCGGCGCGGAGAAGGCCTGGGCCCTCGGGCCCGACGGGGTGAGCACCGTGGTCGACTACCGGCTGGACTCGGGCGAGCTGCACGGGCTGGTCCGGGCCACCCTGGAGCGGGCCGGCTGGTCCACCGCCCTGGACGTGCAGTCCAGGATCGGCATCTGGGTCGCCGCCGTCGCCGCGGTCGGTGCGGTGGCCGCGGGGATCGCCGTGCTGGTGCTCTGACCGGCCGGCCGGGACTGCGCCACCCTCGGCCGGACTGCGCCGCCCTCGGCCGGATCGCGCCACCCCGGCGACCGTCGCACCACCTCGACCCGGCGCGACCGTCTCCGAACCGGCGCGACCGTGGTGGAACCGGCGCGACCGTCACCGACCCGGCGCGATGGCACGCTGCGCCCCCGACCGTGGGCCGGCACCGGGCCTCTCGTGGCCGAGCGTGCGAGACCGCCATCGAGCACCGGAGCACCCTTAGAACTCCAGGCCGATGTGCTCGAAGTACCGCCGCGCCGAGCGGACGACCGCCCCCTTGGCGTCCTCGGTGAGCACCTTGCCCCACCATGCGCCGTAGATCACCGCGAACGCCAGCGGATCGACCAGCTGGACCGCGCGGCGGATCGTGTCCGGATGCTCGGGAATGTAGTTGGGGTAGCTGTACATGAACGAGAGCCATCGACGGTCCTCGACCACCTGGAAGATGTCTCCGGTGAGCAGCGCACCCCGCCCGTCGGCGCCGGCCGGCCAGTGCAGGATCGTGCCGCCGGCGAAGTGGATGCCGGCCCGGTACAGCGTGCGGCCGGGCAACACCTCGACGCGGTCCCCGGACCAGAACCGCACGTTCCCCGATCGCTGCACCCACTGCCGGTCCCGCTCGTGGATGTAGACCGGAACGCCGCCGAAGGCCTCGCTCCAGCTGATCATGGAGGCGTAGTAGTGCGGGTGCGAGATGGCGATCGCGGCGACGCCGCCGAGCTCCTGCACGGCCGCCACGGTCGGCGCGTCGAGCAGCGAGATGCAGTCCCACAACAGGTTCCCGCCGTCACCGGGCACCAGCAGGGCGCGCTGCCCGATGGCGAAGCGCGGCGTCGTGCCGATGCCCGTCAGCCCGAACTCCTCGGCCGCGACGTGGTTGGTGTGGCCCTGCGTGACGAGCTCGCCGATCGAGGTCCACTGCTGGCCGGCCGGCGGGACGTACTGCCGGTCGTCCGAGCAGATCGGGCAGCGGGCCGGCGCCGGACCGGCCTCGTACTGCACCCCGCAGGTCAGGCACATCGGGTGGGTCTGGTCCATCCGGCCGACCATAGCGGGCCGGCACCCCGAGGCCTCGTGGACCGCCGGAGGGGGGCGCCGACTCGTCCGCGGCCCAGGTGGTCAAACGGGCCCGCGGGATGGGGTAATGTTGCGTGCCGCGCCCCCGTAGCTCAGGGGATAGAGCACCGCCCTCCGGAGGCGGGTGCGCAGGTTCGAATCCTGCCGGGGGCACCAGGCGCGCGGCCGATCCGTCGATGACGGGTCGGCCGTTTGTCGTTCCGGTGCAAGCTCGTTCACCGGCCCAGCTCCTCCAACGTGACCAGCCCGTCCTCCAGAGCCCGCGCGACGAGCGCGCTTTTGGTGGGTGCGTCCCGGCCCACCGCGGCGTACTTGATGCGGACCCGCTCGATGTAGGTGTCGACGGTGCGGGGGCTGATGCCCAGCATGGCCGCCGCCATCCCCTTGGACGAGGACGCAAACCAGGCCCGCAACGCCTCCAGCTCCATGGGTGCCAACCGGGGTCGATCCGCAGCGTCGTCGGCCGCGATCGCGCCCGAGAGCGACGGCGGGGTGTACGGCCGGCCGGCAGCCGCCGCATGGATCGCCGCCACGAGGTGCGCCCGCCCCTCGGACTTCGCCACGAACGCCAACGCCCCGAGGCCGATGCATTTGACCGCCGTCGCCCGGCTGCTGTCGCCGGTGTACACCACGATCCGGCGGCCGACCTTGGCGAGACTGCGCAGCTCGCCGAACTCCTGGGCACCGGAGGTCAGGTGCAGATCCATGATGACGACGTCGGCGCCGGCTCCAGGGCCGGTCCAGGCCGTCGCGACCCGGTCACCCGACTCGATCAGGAGAATGGGCGGATCCGCAGCCGCGCACCATGCACGGACGCCCTCGGTCACCACCTCATGATCGTCGATCAGCACCGCCGTCACTGCGGTCGCGTCGCCGGCGGCCGCGCCGCCGTCCTCCGCTCCTGCAGTCAGGACATGCTCCACCGCGCCTGAATCCATGTCACGTTCCCCTCCCTGATCGTGTCCATCGCCACGTCCTCGGTCGGCGTCCAGCCGTCGGCCGGAAGCTCCACGTCGTCGCCGACCGCGCCGAGCGTCACGCAACCGTCGGTGCCGACGAGAGTGACCCGCACCCGGCTCGCGGCGGTTGACACCACGAGCAGCAGGCCGTCGGTCAGGGCGCGGCGAATCTCCTCCGGCGGGTCCGGCCACGTGCCGCTGACCTGAAGCTCCACCACGACGTTGCGCCGTTCGGCCACATCGACGCAGTGCCGGACGACGTGCAGCAACGGATCGGGCGCGTCCTCGGACTCGGCGAACAGCCGCCGCAACCGGGCGGCCTCGATCGAACAGGCGCGCCGGACCCGAGGATCCGTCGGGTCGGCGCTCCCGTCCCGCAGGGCGCGCAGCTGCGGTAGGACCCCCTGGTCCAGTGCCGCGAAACGGCGCCGACGGCCACTGTGCAACCCGGAGGCGATCGCCTCCCGCGTCCGCAGCAGCTCGCTCTCCCGCCACGATCGCTCGACCGTACGGGCGGCCCCGGCCAGCGCGGTGGCGGCGATCGCGGCGGCCAGTGGGTAGCCCAGCGTGCCGATCGCACCGCTGAGCGCGTTGAGCAGTGCGTCCGCGTCCCCGGGTCGGGTGATCAACACATCGCTCACCACCATCGCCTCGTGGACGATCAGGAAGGCGACGAAGACGACCAGTGGTCGATCGAACAGCACGACGAGGCCGACCCATCCGACCACGCCGGTCGACCAGTCGGCAGCCGTGGTGGCGGATCCGGCCGGCAGGCCGGCCATCGACAGGACGGAGGCAGCGAGGACGGCCGCGACGGCCAGGGGCCAGGTCGCCCCCCAGGGCCGGTGTCGGGCGACCCGGACGACCCCGATCAGCACGATCACCGCGAAGGTTGCCCACGCCACCGCCTGGAACCACACCGGGTGGTAGGACCGGACGTTGCGGAGCATGCTCATGGTCAGCAGCAACGTCCCCGCGACGGCGGTCACCCCGACACGCAGGCCGGACAGATACCGGTCGGCCGGACCGGGCGGCAACTCCGTCGGTGCCGGTGTGGGAATCATGCCGGCCAGCGCAGCCGCACGACCGTGCCGGCGTCCGGGGTGGACTCGACCTCCACGGCACCGCCCACGTCAGCCATCCGGCGCACCATCGACTCCCGCATGCCGCGCCGGCCGATCGCGACTCGCGCCGGGTCGAACCCCCGCCCGCGATCCGTCACGTGGACGGCCACCACATCGCCGGCAGCGATCACCCGGACGTCCACCGACGGCGTGCCGGCATGCCGGGCGGCGTTGCGCACGGCCTCTCCGGCGGCCCCGGCAATGGCCCGGACGACCTCGCCGTCGAACGAACGGTCAGCGGGTCCCTCGAACACGACGTCGATGCCGTGCCCGGTGCACGCGGACCGGATCGAGTCAGTCAGGTCCGAGCAGGCCGCCTGCGGCTGCGGGATCGACTCCAGCACCACCAGATCGCGGGCCGCCCGATCGACGAGCGTGCGTCCGCCGTCCTGACCGACAGCGCCGACACCGACCATCAGGAGTGTGCTGGCCGCGGTGTCGTGCAGTGCATCGAGCATCCGGCGTTCGTCCGACCGGACCGCCTCGGCCACCTGCTGCTCACGCCGCAGGGCTTCGAGAGCGGCCGCGGAACGTCTCGCCGCCCGCCCGCCCTGCTCGACCAGTCCCCGCAGCATGCGGCCGAGCAGGCAGAGCACCAGGGACCAGGCCGCGGTGACCAGGCTGTCGGACCACGTGCCCGTCGGCAGCGCCAAGGCCAGGCCCGCGACCATCGCTGCCGAAAGGATGACAGCTGCCGCTGCACCTGTCCGCCGCGACGCATAGAACTGATAGCTCACGGCCGCGAAGGAAACGAAAGGCACCAGCCACGATTGTCCGGCCGCCATCCACGGGGCGGGCACCGTCCATTTCACACAGACCGAGAGTAAGGCAAGAAAGGAAATATCGATCCAGGTCAGCCATTCGCCGATCGGCCGTCTGATCCTCCGCACATACACGGCACTCCACAGAGTGAATATCACCATCAATCCGGACACGACCAGCCGCATCGCTCCGGGGTCGGCGGCCGCGATCGCGACCGTGACGGTCGGAACCAACGTCACGACACGGGTTGTCGCCGCGTAGCGGCGGCCCACCCCCGGCACCGGCTCCTTATTCGTCGCCGAGGACGGGCGCGATCTCCACCCACTCAACCCCACGATGAAAGAATAGTGCCCGGAGCCCGCTTGCCTTTCGGCCCAGTGACCGCCACCCACGACATCCGGTCATGAGGGTCGAACACCCGACGCCGTCAGCCGCGCGAAGGCGCGAGACTGACCGGGCCGGGAAGAAGTGGTGGAGCAACGACCGGGGGGAATCGATGGGAATGTGGTTTCGACGGCGACGCCCGCCCCGCCACCATCGTTCCGTCGGCGGCGCCGGGCGCCGGGGCATCGCAACGGCCCTGGCGACCGGCCTGCTGGTGCTGGTCCTCCCCGCGATTCCGGCCGCCGCCCACACCGGCCAGGGAAACGCCACCCCGGGCAACAACGGACCCCACCCTTGGCCGAGCGACGGATGCTCGACTCCGGGAGCGAAGGTCAGCACGGTGCCGGGGATCTTCGACTTCACGCACGCCTGCATTCACCACGACGGGTGCTACATCGGTTTCCCCCGGGACGGCCGGCCGACCTACTGGGTGAGCCGCGCCCAGTGCGACACCTGGTTCCTGGGTGATCTGCAGGCCAGTTGCCGTTGGCAGCACGGCGGTGACCTGTCCTCCTGGGCCGGGCGGCAGTGTTCGACCTGGGCCACGGTCTACTACCGCGCCGTGCGGATCTTCGGCACCGGTTACCTGGGCCCGGAGAACAACTGATTGCCACCGCCACCGGTGCAGAACCGGCGGGCGGCCCCCTCATCCGCATCACAGTTGTCCCCCATCCCGTGGGGGTCTGTTCGCCGACCCACAGGTCGGCCCGACCAGGAGGTACGCATGACTGCTGTCCATTCGTGGCGCCAGGCCATTCGCTGGGCGGTGGTGCTGACGGCGGCGCTGCTGTCCGTCATCGCCCTGACGCTGTCCGGCACGGCTTCGACGACGATCCCCGGTCGAGCGACGCCGGTGACGCCCGAGGTCACCGACTCGGTCATCCAGCTCAGTCCGTCCGAGTTGATCCAGTGGCGGCAGGCCACCGCCACCCCTCGGCAGCGAGCCGAGATCGTCGAGCAGCTGAACCAGGCGTTCGCCGGCGTCGCCACGGTGAGCAGCGGTGACACCGCGCCGGTATCCGGGTCGACGGCCTCGGGCGTGCGGGTGCAGCAGGTCCTGGCCACGGGCTTCACCGCGGATCACTTCTGGATCACGGCCTCCTACGCGGACATCGCCCGGGGGTCGGTACCGGCTGCGGTCGCCGCGTGCGCCACCCGAATCCCCCGAGCGCTGTGCTCGGCCGCCGGCAACTGGCTCACCGCCGCAGCAGCGGGATGGGGCGCCGGCAACAGCCACGGACTCTGGGCCGCCGTGTACTGGTGGCCTCCGCGATTCACCGGTGGGCGTTGGTAGGGACGCAAACGCTGACCCCTCGACGGGCTGCGCCCCGGCCGTCCGGCCGGGGCGCAGCCCTTCGCGTCCTCCGATCCGCGCGGGCGCGCACCGGATGAAGCGGCCTGGACCGGCCGACTGTTTGACCGGCCAGGCCTGGCGTGGTCCGCTGTCCCGGGTCAGTGACCACACCTGATACTGCTTGTACCCCATCCGTGCGCCATTCGTACCCTGCTGGTCGGGTGAACACGGCGATCACGTTCCTATGATGGAATGCGGCCCCCGGTGCCGGGCGGGCCGGATGAACGGTGAGGTTGGCAGGCCGGACGATAGGACGCGGTGACGGATGGTGACGGACCTCCTTGCGGAGGCGGTGGCCGCGATCTCCAGTTCCACGGTGGAACAGATCGGCCACTTCAGCTACGACGCTCCCACCGACACCTGGACCTGGTCCGACGAGCTCTACCTGATCCACGGTTTCCGGCCCCGCGAGGTCGTGCCCACCACCGCCCTGCTGGTGGCCCATCAGCACCCGGACGATCGGGCGGCGGGTGTGGACGACGTGTTCGAAACCCTGCGCAGCGGCCGGCCGTTCGCCTCCCGGCACCGCGTCGTGGACAGCCGCCAGGTGGAGCGCAAGGTCATCACCGTCGGGCAGGCCGAGCTCGACGGCGCCGGCCAGATCCACCGGGTCAGCGGCTTCGTCATCGACGTCACCGGAAGCTTCCGGCGGGACCTGGCCGCGTCCACCCACGCCGCGGTCGAGGCCGCCGGTGCCTCACGGGCGGTGATCGACCAGGCCAAGGGCGCGCTGATGCTCGTCTACGGGATGGACGAGGACGCCGCCTTCAACCTGCTGCGCTGGTACTCCCAGCGCTCGAACGTCAAGCTCCGGGACCTGGCCGAGACCCTGGTGACCGCCACCTCCGCGGGTGTGCCGATGAGCGGGGACACCCGGCGCCGGCTGGACGAGGTCTTCTTCGGCCTCGCGGGCGGGCATCCGGAGACCGACGGGTCCGCGGTCAGCGGCGATCTGACCACCACCGTCACCGTCGAGCAGGGCATGCAGATCCTGCACATCACCGGCAACGTCGATCTGTCGACCGGCCCGCAGTTCACCGCGGTGCTGGCGACCGCGGTCGGCCAGGCCGAACGGCCGACACCGGTCGTGATCGACCTGTCCGACCTGACCCATCTCGGCTCCGTGGGGCTGGCCGTGCTGACCCAGTTCAGCCGCCGCTGCGCCGGCCGCGGCACGCCGCTGCGGGTCGTCTTCGGCGAACTCAGCACGCTCCCCTCCGTGCGGTCCGCGGGTCTGTCCGGCTTCCGGACGATCGCCGACGCACTGGCCTGAGCGCGTCGACCGCCCCCGGCCCGGTCGCGGCTCGGGATCGGTTCAGGCGCTGTCGGCGTCGATGTGCGGCAGCCCGGCCATGTCCAGGACGAACGCCGCCGGCGATCCGGGCGCGGTGACCAGCACCGGTGGGGTGCGCAGGGTCCCGGGCTGGCCGGTGGCCGAGAGGGTGTGCAGCATCTGCACACCGGCGCTGCTCAGGTGGGTCACCTCGGTCAGGTCGATGGTCACCGGCAGCTCGCCGCCGCGACCGGCCCGCAGCACTTCCTGCCGCAGCAACGGGGCCGACGCCAGGTCGACCGGACCGGACACGGTGATCAGGCGGGCCCCGATCGGTCCCGACGGCTCCGCCGCGAACTGGGCGGACGCGACCTGGGCCCGGCCGGTGCCGGCCAACAGGCCGATCGGCCGGTGCAGGCGTCGGCGCATCCGGACCACCGTGCCCTCGGCCTCGGCCTCGATGCCGAAGTCGTCGACCGCCTCGGCCACCATGGCCAGGCCGCGGCCCCGCGTGCCGGCCTTGGTCACCGGGGTCCGCCAGCCGCCGTCGTCGGCGACGACGATCAGCGCGTCCCCCTGGGTCGTCAGGTTGACCTGCACCCGCACGGTGCCCGTCGCGGTCGACCGGAACCCGTGCTCGATGCTGTTGGCCGCGGCCTCGCTGACCGCCAGGGTCAGGGCGGTCTCGTCCTCGTCGGTCACCAGCAGGGCCCGCAGCCAGGCCCGCAGGTCCGACCGGATGGCCTCGAGCTGGTCGGCCCGGGCCGGGTACTGCGCGTACCAGGGCGCGATCGGCCGGGCGCGCCGCTGCACCGCGAGCATGGTGACGTCGTCCAGGTGACCGGGGCGCGTCATCAGATCGACCGCGTGCGCGCAGACCCGTTCGGGCACCGAGTCGGGCCGGTCCAGCGGCAGGCCCCGGCCGAGCACCGCGTCGCCCACGACCGTGGCCAGCATGGCCAGCCCGGACTCCCAGGTGCGCCCCGGCCGTTCGACCAGGCCGTCGCTGTAGAGCACCAGCACCTCGCCGATCCCCAAGCTCGTGGTCAGCGGCGTGGCGGACGCCCCGGCGCCGAGCGGGCGGTGCCCGGTCAGCGGGAGGAAGCGGGTGGTCCCGGACGGGTCGACGATCAACGGCGCCGGGTGCCCGCAGGTCACGTAGGTCAGCTCACCGGCCTCGGGGTCGATGAGCATGACGCAGACGGTCGCGGCGAACCCGCCCGGGGTCCGGGACGCGTACCGGTCGAGCTGGGCGACCGCGTGGGCCAGCTCGACCTCGGCGTCGAGCAGGTAGGCCAGCACCGACCGCAGCTGGCTCATCACCCCGGCCGCCGCCACGCCGTGGCCGACGACGTCGCCGACGATCACCGCGAGGCGGTGGTCGGCAAGCATGAAGCCGTCGAACCAGTCGCCGCCCGCGGCGTGCTCCACGTCGGCCAGCAGGTACCGGGCGGCCAACTCCAACTGGGGCAGGATGGGCAGGCTGGACGGCAGAAGCGCGCGTTGCAGCTCGTCGATGACGTCCAACGCCGCCCGGTAGCGCCGCCGGAACTCGCTCCCCCGCTGCGTGGCCTGCCGGCGCTCCTGCTTGTCCTCGGTGGTGTCCATGGCCTGCGCGATGACGCCGCGGATCGACCCGTCCGGGCGGCGCCACGGCGACAGGACGAACGTGACGAACCATTCCAGATCCGGCGCCCCGCCCTGGTCCGCGTCCAGCACCAGCCGCCAGTCGCGGGCCGTCACCGGCAGGCCCGACCGGTAGACCTCGTCCATCTGTTCCAGCAGCTGCTGGCCGGCCAGTTCGGGGATCGCCTCGCGGCACGGCCGTCCGAGTGCGGGGCGATCCCCCAGCAACCGGCGGGACACCGCGTTCATCGCGACGATGACGTGCTCGGGGCCTTCCATGGCCACGTGGATGGCCGGCGACTCGTCGAACGCGTCGATCACGGTGCCCACGTCGCCGGGCACGCGCGCCGGTGACCCCGCGTCCGGACGGACGATCTCGGTACCGGGTGCCGGCTGCCCCTCGCTCACCGCTCCAGCTTCGCATCCGACAGGAGTGCGCGGCCCGGCCGGCTCGCTGCTGAACCGACCGGGCAGCACGGTGCTCGGCGCACGCACTTCCACCGACACCGATGGTCCTGTTCCCGCTCCACCCCCGGTCGATGCGTCAAAGAATCGGAAGATAACCTGCGGCCCGGATCCGTCGACGGTGACGGACGGTCCACCGGGAGCGCGCATGACCTACTGCCTGGCCCTTCGCCTCGACGCCGGGCTGGTCCTGATGTCCGACACCCGGACCAACGCCGGCGTGGACAACGTCAGCAACTACCGCAAGCTCCACGTCCTGCGGCCAGCGCCGGACCGGATCTTCGTGCTGCAGTCGGCGGGCAATCTGGCGACCACGCAGGAGGTGCTGGACCGGATCCACCATGACCTGCAGGCGCCCGGCGGGGCCGAGTCCCTGGCCACCGTCGACGAGATGTACGAGGCGGCGCTGTATGTCGGACGGCTGAGCCGCACGGTGGTGGACGCCCACCGGAATGGGCTGATGTCGTCCGGGGCGGACGGCACCGCCACGTTCATCCTGGGCGGCCAGATCCGCGGCCGCACCCCGGACGTCATGTTGATCTACCCGGAGGGCAACTACATCCGGGCCTCGGACGAGCGGCCGTTCCTGCAGATCGGCGAGTCCAAGTACGGCAAGTTCATGCTCGACATCGCGGTCCGGTCGCACGCCGACCTGGCGGCGGCGGCGAAGATCGCACTCGCCTCGATGATCAGCACGGCCCGGGCCAACCTGTCCGTCGGCCCGCCGTACGACCTGGCCGTCTATCGCACCGACACGCTCGAGCTCGAGGAGTTCCGGATCACCGAGGACTCGGTGATCCTGCGGCGGCTGCTGGAGCTGTGGGAGAAGCACATCATGGCCGCACTGCACGAGCTGCCGGTCGTCACCGATCTGGACGAGTTGGCCGGCGAGCCCGCCTACGCCCGGCCGTGACCCGATGACCGACCGGGGGCCGGGTCCGGCGCTGCACCCGTCGGCCCGGCTGACCGGCCCGGCCGTCCGGCTCGACCCGCTGGGCCCGGAGCATTTCGACGACACCTGGGCCTGGGTCAACGACCCCGAGTCCGCCCGGCTGACCGGCACCACCACCGTTTTCACCGCCGGGCAGGTCCGAGCCCACCTGGAGACGGTCGCGGCGGCCGGGGACCGGGCGGACTGGGCGATCGTGGACCGGTCCAGCGGCCGCTACCGGGGCGAGATCGTGCTGAACGACCTGGACGCGGCGAACGCCTCGATGAACGTGCGGATCGCGCTGGCGCCCGGCGAGCCCGGCCGCGGGATCGGCACCGAGGCCATGATCCTGGTGCTGGACCACGCCTTCACGGACCTGCGGCTGCACCGGGTCGCGCTGGACGTCTTCGACTTCAACGTGCGGGCCCAGCGGTCGTACCGCAAGGCCGGCTTCGTCGTGGAAGGTCGCTGCCGCCAGACGGTCCGGACCGCGGACGGGTGGGCCGACTCCATCCTGATGGCCGTGCTGGCCGACGATCCCCGGCCCACCCTGCGCTGATCCGCCCGGCTCAGGCCGGCGAGCCGACCCGGACGAGCATCTTGCCGGTGTTCGCGCCGCGCATCATGTCCAGGAAGGCGTCGACGGTGTGCTCGATGCCGTCGACGATCGTCTCGTCGTAGGCGATCGTGCCGTCGGCGAACCACCCGGTCATCCGTTCGGTGAACTCCGGCCCGAGGTGCAGGTAGCTGCCGAGGGTGAAGCCCTTGAGGGTCAGGCCCCGGGTGATGGCGTTGGCCAGGTTGTCCGGGCCGGTCGGCCGGTCGGTCGCGTTGTACCCGGCGATGGCTCCGCACAGGGCGAGCCGCCCACCGTCGTTCATCACGTCGAGCGCGGCCTCGAGGTGGTCGCCACCGACGTTGTCGAAGTAGACGTCGACCCCGTCCGGCACCAGCGCCGGCAACTGCTCCCGGACCGGCCCGTCCTTGTAGTTGAAAGCCGCGTCGTAACCGTATTTCTCGGTCAGCAGGGCGACCTTCTCCGGCGATCCGGCCGATCCGACCACCCGGCCGGCGCCGAGCCGCCGGGCGATCTGCCCGACCGCGGTGCCGACCGCGCCGGCCGCGCCGGAGACGAACACCGTGTCGCCATCACGCAGACCGGCGATCGCGGTCAGCCCGACATAGGCCGTCAGGCCGGTCATGCCGAGGATGTGCAGCCGCAGGGACAGCGGCACGCCGGGAATCTCCGGCACCACCCGGAACGTGCCCGCGTCGGCCTGGACGACGTCGGTCCAGCCGTGCTGATGCAGCACGACGGCCCCGACGGGCACGTCGTCCGCGGCCGAGGCGACGACCCGGCCGATGGCGCCGCCGGTGATCGTCCCGCCCAGCGGGTACGGCGGGACGTAGCTGCGCACGTCGTTCATCCGGCCGCGCATGTACGGGTCGACCGACACGAACTCGTTGACCACCCGCACCTCACCGGGGGCCGGCTCGCCGTACTCCACGGTCTCGACGCGGAAGTCGTCGTGGGTCGGCCAGCCGTCCGGGCGGCGGGCGAGACGGATCTGGGTGCTGGTCGCGGTGGACATCGAACACTCTCCTTGGCAGAGCATCTGGGATCGGGATCCGGCGGCGGCGCGGTCCCCGGGGACGGGTGATCTCGGCGAGAGCCCGGTCAGAAGGCGAGCCCGGCCGCGAGGGCGAGCACGCCCAGCGCCGGCAGGACCCCCTGCTTGGCCGCGGCGGCGGCCTTGTCGGGGCTGGAGACCAGCAGCACGACGGCCGCGGCGGCCATGGACCCGGCGCCGGTCAGGACCAGCGTCGCGCCGACCGCGGGTTGCCCGGCGGGGTACAGCACGATGCCGAGCAGCACCGCCACGGCCAGAAACAGGTTGTAGAACCCCTGGTTGAAGGCCATCAGGCGAAGTGTCGCCGCTTCCTCGGGCGTGGTGCCGAAGACCGCCCGGGCCCGCGGACCGGTCCACGCGAACGATTCGAGGTAGAAGATGAAGACGTGCACCAGGGCGGCCAGGCCGCAGAGCACGAGGCCGGCGACGACCATGGGGCACCTCTTCTCGTCCGCGCGGATCGGCCGCGCCGTTTTCTGTACTGACCAATCCAATATATACTGGATTGGTCAGTACACAAACGACCGGCCGAGGATTGTGATGGGACGGACGCAGACCTTCGACACCGACGAGGTGGTGCGGGCCGCGCGCACGGTGTTCTGGGCGCGCGGGTACGAGGCGGCCGCCCTGCCCGACCTCGAACGGGCGACCGGCCTGAGCCGGTCGAGCATCTACCACGCCTTCGGCTCCAAGCGCGGGCTGTTCGGCGCCGCGGTGGCCAGTTACCTGGACGAGGTGATCCGGCCACGGTTGGCCCCGCTGACGTCCGCACCGGTCGCGCCGGACGCCCTGGCGCGGTACCTCGACGGCCTGCGCGCCGGCCTGCTTCGCGCCGGATCCCTGCCGGCCACGAGCGGGTGCCTGCTGGTCAACAGCGCCGGCGCGCCGATCGGGCACGACGACGAGGTGGCCGGGGCGATCTCCGGGTACCGGGCCGAGCTGCGCGCGGCCATCGGCAACGGCGTGCGGGCCGCGCTCCCCGACCGGGTCCCGGCGGCCCAGGACACCCTGGCCGATGCGTGCACGGGGCTGGTCGTCGCCGCCTTCGTGCTGGTCCGGGTCGCGCCGGCGGAAGCGGTCCGCGCCCTGGACACGGCGGGCGCGCTGCTGGCCGCGGGCGCCTGATCGCCGGTCCGGCTCGCGCGGCGACCCAGGCCGGCGCCCCGCGGTGCGGGCGGCTCTGAGGCTGCGACTTTGGTGGGCGCGGACGGGTTCGAACCGCCGACCGCCCGGGTGTAAACCGGGTGCTCTCCCGCTGAGCTACGCGCCCGTTCCGCCGGCCGATCGGCCGGCGGCGGGAGACAGTATTCCACCTCCGCGCGGCGGTCCACGTCCGCGCGGCCCGCCCGACCGGTCGCCCACCCGGTCGAGCGGGACCCGGATCAGGCCGGGGCCAGGGCCGAGACCGCCCGTTGCCAGGCCGACTGGTCGCGGGCCTGCCCGGGCGGGTTCACCTCGGCGAACCGGATTACGCCGTCCACATCGACCAGGAAGGTCCCGCGCAGCGCCATGCCGGCCTTGTCGAAGAAGACGTCGTAGGCCTGGGCCACCGCGCCGTGCGGCCAGTAGTCCGACAGCAGCGGGAACTGGTAGCCCTGCTGCTCGCCCCAGGCCTTGAGCGACTGGGCGGTGTCGCATGAGATGGCCAGCACCTGCACGCCGGCGTCGGCGAACGTCGACAGGTCGTCGCGCAGCTGGCAGAGCTCACCGGTGCAGACGCCGGAGAACGCGAACGGATAGAACACCAGCAGCACCGGCTGCTTCCCGCGGAAGTCCGACAGGCTCACCGGCGTCTTGTTCGCGTCCGGCAGCGTGAAATCCGGGGCGGTCGCGCCGACCGCCAATCCCTGTCCCGTCATCAGCCCTGTCCCTTCATCAGCGACGTGCCTTTCCTGACTTGGGCCGGGCGAGCCGGGCCAGCATCCAGCCGGGTCCGCCGTTGACCGATGTCGTCTGGGCCAACCCGGCGGTCCGGGTGGCCTCGGCGATCTCGCTGGGTTCCACGTACCCGTCCTGTCCGGTCTTGGGTGTGGCCAGCCAGATCACCCCGTCCGCGGCCAGCAACGGCACCGCGTTGATCAGGGCGTCGGTGAGGTCCCCGTCGCGGTCGCGCCACCAGAGCAGCACCGCATTGAGCACCTCGTCCGAGTCGTCGTCGAGCAGTTCCGAGTCGATGACGTCGGCGATCGCGTCCCGCAGGTCGAGGTCGACGTCCTCGTCGTACCCCGACTCCCCCACCGTGTCCCCGGCCTGCAGGCCGAGCCGGGCCGCGGCGTCCACCGCGTACCCTGCGAGGTCACTCACCCGTATCGCATCCCTTCCCGGGTCCCGGCGGCGAACCGGCGTCCTGCATCCGATTCCGACCGTGATCTGTCCTTGGCCGCTTACCTTAATTCGATCTCCGCCGGGTACCGACAGCAGCACCGCCGACGAGGCCACAAAAGGCCCGTTCCGACGAGCGACGCCCCCGCATGATGCGGGAGGATGGGAACCGCTTGACGGTGCCGACCAGGTCGATGTAGCCGACCCCACCTCGGCGCACCATGCGGCTCCGGCCGCCGAATGCCTTTAAGGAGTATGCGTTGACGACAGTGAACGAACCGGCCAGGATGACGCTGATCAAGGACGGCATCGCCGCCCAGTTGCATGACATCGATCCCGAAGAGACCAACGAATGGCTGGCCTCGTTCGACGCGATGCTCGACGCCGGTGGCAGTCAGCGCGCCCGTTACCTGATGCTGCGCCTGCTGGACCGCGCGAAGGAGCAGCACATCGCGCTGCCGGCGCTGACCACCACGGACTACATCAACACCATCCCGACCGAGTCCGAGCCCTTCTTCCCCGGCGACGAGGCGATCGAGCGCAAGTACCGCCGGTTCATCCGCTGGAACGCCGCGATGCTGGTGCACCGCGCCCAGCGCCCGGGCATCGGGGTCGGCGGCCACATCTCCACCTACGCCTCCTCGGCCACGCTCTACGAGGTCGGCTTCAACCACTTCTGGCGCGGCAAGGACGCCCCCGGCGGCGGCGACCAGGTCTTCTTCCAGGGCCACGCCTCCCCCGGCATGTACGCCCGCGCGTTCCTCGAGGGCCGGCTGTCCGAGCACGACCTGGACGGCTTCCGCCAGGAGAAGTCGCACCCGGGCGGCGGCATCCCGTCGTACCCGCACCCGCGCCTGATGCCCGAGTTCTGGGAGTTCCCGACCGTGTCCATGGGCCTGGGCCCGATGAACGCGATCCAGCAGGCCCGGGTCAACCGGTTCCTGCACCACCGCGGCATCAAGGACACCTCCGACCAGCACGTCTGGGCGTTCTGCGGCGACGGCGAGCTGGACGAGGTCGAGTCCCGCGGCCTGATCCACATCGCGGCGATCGACGGCCTGGACAACCTGACCTACGTCATCAACTGCAACCTGCAGCGGCTCGACGGTCCGGTGCGCGGCAACGGCAAGATCATCCAGGAGCTGGAGTCCTTCTTCCGGGGCGCCGGCTGGAACGTCATCAAGGTCGTCTGGGGCCGGGAGTGGGACGTCCTGCTGCAGAAGGACAAGGACGGCGCCCTGGTCAACCTGATGAACACCACCGCGGACGGTGACTTCCAGACCTACCGGGCCAACGACGGCGGGTACATCCGCGACCAC
>NZ_JBMDXT010000388.1:0-19646 GCF_048594475.1 Nakamurella sp.
GGGCCGGATCGGGCGCGGCGCGCCTGGCCGGCGCGGGGTCCGGCGCGGCCGGGCTCGGCCCTCCGGTGTCGTCCGGACCGCCCTCCGACCATCGGTCACTCATCGGTACCGGTGTCCGATCGGGCCCGAGCCACGTCCAGCACCAGCACGGCCGCGCGCATCTGCACCACGGCCGCCGGGTCGGTGAGGTCCAGTCCGGTCAGGGCCTGGATGCGGGCCAGCCGCTGGGTGACGGTGTTCGGGTGCAGATGCAGCGCGGCGGCGGTCCCGGTCCGGCTCTGCCCGTGCGTGAGGTAGTACCGCAGGGTGGCCAGGAGGCGCGTGCCGCGCGCGGCGTCGTGCGCGCGGACCGCGTGGAGGGTGCGGTCCGCGAACTCGAGCAGCTGGGCCGTGTCGTCCAGCTGGAGCAGCAGCCCGGCGACGCCGAGCCCGTGCAAGGTCACGGTGGTGTCGTGCCGGCCGCCGGCCACGGCCAGCTCCCAGGCCCCACGGGCGGTCCGGAACGCCTGCGGGTGGCCGGCCACCGGACCCGCCACCGCGACGGTGGCCGCCGCGACCCCCGGCACCGATCGCATCGCGCGGCGCACCTGCTCGGCCGCGGCGACGACCGCGGCCGGCTCCGGACCGCCCGGTGACCCCGCCCCGGCCGCGACCGGCACCGTGGGCACCCTGGGCACCGTGGGTCCGGCCGGCCACAACACGACCACCAGCCCCCGCTGCGCACCCACCAACGGTCGCGGCCGGTAGCCGGCCGCGAGGTCGGCGACGGCGGCCAGGGTCCGCTGATCGACGACCGGCCGGCGCCCGGGATCGACCGGCTCGGCCCGCCCGACGATGACCACGGCCGGCCCCGACAGGTCGTGCCCGAGCCGGCGGGCGCGATCCCGGATCGCGATCGAGTCCACCGCGGCCCCGCCGAGCACGTCGGTCAGCAACTCGCCCCGCACCCGCAGCTCGACCTCGACTCCGGTCCGCAGCCGGGCCAGCTCCAACGACACCACCAGGGTCGCGTGCTCGACGGCCCGCCGGTCCAGCGGTGTCAGCTCGCCGCCCGGCACCCAGATCCGCGCCGCGACCTCGCCGGCGACCGGCACCGACCAGACGCGGAAGCCGGCCGCCCCGGGCCGCCCCGCCCCACCGTCCGGCACCACCTCGCCGGCACCCTCGCCACCGTGGTCGCCGCCGGGCCATTCGTCCCCGTCACTCCATCCGCTCCGGACCGGACCGTCCCCCGGCCGCCCGGCCCCGTCGCCGACGGGGACGGACCGCCGCAGCTCCGGACCGGGCAGCTCCACCTCCGACCCGCTGGCCGCGGCGACCCGGCCGGCGCCGTCCTCGATGAGCACCGGCCGCCCGATCAGCTCGGCGAGCGAGTCGGCGATGCCCCCCAGCCCGCCGCCGCCGAGGGCGACGTCGAGCAGTTGCCGGTGGATGCGTTCGGACCGGGCCAGCAGATCGGCCTGGTCCCGCAGGCGGTCGACCAGCCGGGCCGTGCTCAGCGCGATCGCGGCGTGGCCGGCCAGCATGGTCAACCGCTCGACCTCGTCCCCGGCGAAGGTGTGCACCCGGGCGTGATAGCCGTTGAGCGTGCCGAGCACCGTGCCGTCGGCGACCAGCGGGACCGACACCATCGCCCGGTATCCCTGATCCCGCGCCACCCCGCCCCACGGCCCGAACTGCGGCTCCGCGGTGATGTCGGCGATCGCCACCACCCGGCCCGACGAGAACGCCCGGCCCGACGGCGCCTGCCCCTGCCCGTCCAGCGCGAGCCGCACCGGCCGGTCGGCGTTGACGCTGGCCACGTACTCGTCCGACAGCCCGCTCCACCCGGTGATGACCAGGTGCCCGCCGGTCGGATCGGGCAGCAGGACCGCGCAGAAGTCGTAGCCCAGCAGGTCCCGGGCGGTCTCGGCGACCAGATCGAGGACGTCCCGCAGGCCGGCCGGTGAATTGACCGCACGGGTCAGTCGATCGGCGGCGACCAGCCACCGGCGCACCTCGGTCAGCCCGGGTTCTTCGACGAGCACCCCGTCAGCCTATGTGCCGGCGCACATCGAAGTGAAGAGACAGTGGTTCGCAATCCATAGATCGCGCGCACCGGTCGCTGAATACTTCTCGTCATTCCAGCCCGACAGCACCGGCCGAGAGGCGATCCAATGACGGATACCAGCGTTGCTCCCGTTCACCCCGCTCCCGTGGCGGGCGTCGGGCCCGTGCCGCAGGCTCGGCCCATGCGGTCGATCATCAACCCGGCCACCGGCGAGGTCATCGCGACCGTCCCCGAGCAGGGCGCGGCGCAGGTCGACGCGGCCGTCGCGACGGCCAAGGACGCGTTCGAGACCGGGCCGTGGCCGACGATGGCGCGCAGCAAGCGGGCCCGGCTGCTGCTGACGCTGGCCGACGCCGTGGAAGACCACAGTGGAGAACTCTTCGAACTGGAGACCCGCAACAACGGCCGGCCGATCACCGAGACCCGCGCCCAGCTTGCCCGGGTGCCCGAGTGGTTCCGCTACAACGCCGGGCTGCTCGTCGCACAGCGCGACGCCGTGCTGCCCAGCGACGGCGAGTACCTGACCTACCAGCGCCGGGCCCCCCTCGGCGTCTGCGGCATCATCACCCCGTTCAACCATCCGATGCTGATCCTGGCCCGCAGCCTGTCCGCGGCGCTGGCCACCGGCAACACGGTGGTGGTGAAGCCCTCCGAACTCACCCCGCTCACCACGCTGGCCCTGGTCGAGATCCTGCACGCCGCAGGCCTGCCGGCCGGCGTGGTGAACGTGGTGACGGGCGGTCGGGAGGCGGGTGAACGCCTCACCCGTCATCCCGACATCGCCAAGATCACCCTCACCGGCGGCACCGAGGCGGGTCGGGCGGCCGCGCTGTCCACCGCCGCCCGGTTCGCCCGGGTGACCGCCGAACTCGGCGGCAAGACCCCCATCGCCGTCTTCGACGACATCGACCCGGTCGTCGCCGCCGAGGGGGCCGCGTTCGCGGCGTTCGTCGCGGCCGGCCAATCCTGCGTCGCCGGGTCCCGCTTCCTGGTGCAGCGCGGCATCTACGACGCCTTCGTCGACGCCCTCGCCGCCCGCGCGAACGCCATCCGGATCGGCGACCCGGCGCTGCCCACCACCCAGCTCGGCCCGCTGATCAGCGCCGCCCAGCGGGACAAGGCGCTGCGGTACGTGCAGATCGGCCGCGAAGAGGGCGCCCGGGTCGCCGCCGGCGGCACGATCCCCGACCTGTCGGCGCCGCTGGACCGGGGCTTCTACCTCCGGCCGACGGTGCTGGCCGATGTCGACAACGGCATGCGGGTCGCCCAGGAGGAGATCTTCGGGCCGGTGGCCGCCGTCGTCCCGTTCGACACCGAGGCCGACGCGATTGCCATGGCCAACGACAACCGGTTCGCCCTCGGTGCGGGGGTGTGGACCCGGGACCTGGCCCGCGCGCACCGGGTCGCCGACCGGATCGTGGCCGGGATGGTCTGGGTCAACGACCATCACCGGCTCGAGCCGTCCCTGCCGTGGGGCGGCATCAAGGAGTCCGGCATCGGTAAGGACGCCGGCACCGAATCCTTCGACGACTTCACCTGGATCAAGACCGTCGTCGTGCGCACCGCCGCCGACGACGTCGACTGGTACGGCCAGGCCGACCCCGGCCGGCTCAACTGATCACCCCGACTCCCCCCTTCGTCCCTGGCGGCCGCGACGACGCGCCGCCGACCCGAGGAGCTCCCCCCATGGGCATGCCCACCACCCCGGCGCCGGGGACCTGGCGCACCGAGATCACCCGAGTGCAATGGCTGGTGCTGCTGGGCACCACCCTGGGCTGGGCGCTGGACGGCTTCGCCGGCAGCCTCTACGCCCTGGTGCTCGGCCCGGCGATGACCGAACTGCTGCCCAACAGCGGTATCCCGGCCAGTCCCGCCAGCATCGGCCTGTACGGCGGGCTGACCGTCGCGCTGTTCCTGGCCGGCTGGGCGACCGGCGGCATCCTGTTCGGGGTGCTGGCCGACTACTTCGGCCGGACCCGGGTGCTGTCCATCGGCATCCTGACCTACGCGGTGTTCACCGCGGCCGCCGCATTCGCCGACACCTGGTGGCAGCTGGGCATCCTGCGGTTCGTCGCCGGTCTCGGCTCGGGGGTCGAGGCCCCCGTCGGCGCCGCCCTGGTCGCCGAGGTCTGGCGGAACCGGTACCGCGCCAAGGCCTGTGGCGTGATGATGTCCGGGTACGCGGCCGGCTTCTTCATCGCCGCCCTGGCCTACGCGGTCCTGGGCAGCCAGGGCTGGCGCATCATGCTGAGCCTGGCCGTGGTCCCCGCGATCCTGGTCTGGTTCATCCGCCGGTACGTGCCCGAGCCGCCCGAGATCACCTCGGCGATCAGCGCCCGTCGCCGGCGCAAGGAGACCGGAACCCGGCACGAGCAGGACCGTTTCGTGCTCGCCCGGCTGGTCCGGCCGCCGCTGCTGCGCAACACGCTGATCTGCACCGCCCTGGCCACCGGCTCGCTGATCGCCTTCTGGAGCGTCTCGACCTGGTACCCGCAGATCATCCGGGTCGCCGCGGCCGCCGAGTCGCTGCCGGCCGACGTCGCCAACGGCCGGGTCGCCCTGGCCTCCATGCTGTTCAACGCCGGCGGCGTCCTCGGGTACGCCACCTGGGGCTTCCTGGCCGACGCCATCGGCCGGCGCAAGGCGTTCGCCATCAGCTTCGCGGTCTCGGCCGTGAGCATCGCCTTCCTGTTCCCGTTCGAACACACCTTCACCACGTTCCTGCTCACGATGCCGGTGCTGGGCTTCGGCCTGTTCGGCGCACTGTCCGGCACGTTCGTCTACGGCCCGGAGATCTTCCCGCCGAGCGTGCGGGCCACCGGCATGGCGCTGGCCAACAGCGTCGGCCGCTACATCACCGCGGCCGGCCCGCTCATCGCCGGCGTCATCGCCGCCTCCTGGTTCGGCGGCGACCTGGGCCTGGCCACCACCTGCGTGGCGGCGTTCGGCGTGATCGCGCTGGTCGGGCTGGCGTTCGCGCCGGAGACCAAGGGTGCGCCCCTGCCGAGCGATCCCGGCATCACCCCTCCCCCACCCGCCGGCCCGGCCCCCGTCGAGGCGGCCGCCACCTCCCAGGAGCACACGTCATGACCAGCTACGCCGGCGCCCGCGCCCTCGTCATCGGCGGGTCCATCGGGGGCCTGACCACCGCCCTGCTGCTGCGCGACGTCGGCTTCGACGTCACCGTTCTCGAGCGCACCCCGGCCGTGCTGGACGGCCGTGGCAGCGGCATCGTGCTCCAACCGGACACCCTGCGCTGGTTCACCGAACGCAGCCGCCAGAACCCGGCGGCGCTGTCGACCAGCACCCGGTGGGTGCAGTACCTCGACGGCACCGACACGGTGGTCCACCGCGAGGAGCGGACCTGGAGCTACACCGCCTGGGGCACCTTCTACCGCGCCCTGCTCGACGACTTCGGGCTCGACCGGTACGTGCTGGGCGAGTTCGCCGCCGGCTTCGACCAGGACGAGAACGGTGTCCAGGTCAGGTTCGTCAGTGGCCGGACGGAGCGCGCCGACCTGGTGGTGTTCGCCGACGGCATCACCTCCATGGCCCGGGGCCGCATCGACCCGACCGCGACCATGAGCTACTCCGGCTACGTCGGCTGGCGCGGCACCGTGCCGGAGCACGCGCTGTCCGCCCACGCCCGGGCCACGCTGGCCGACGCCATCAGCTACACCGTGGTGCCGAACTCGCACATCACGATGTACCCGATCCCGGGCGAGAACGGCGTCGGCCCGGCCGACCGGCTGATGAACTACGTCTGGTACCGCAACGTGCCGGCCGGCCCGGACCTGTCCGAGATGCTCGTCGACAAGCGGGGTTTCACCGGATCGGTGTCCATCCATCCGGGGCAGGTGCAGGATCGGTTCGTCGACGAGATGCGGGCCACCGCCGCGCAGGTGTTCGGCCCGGCCATCGCCGAGGTGGTCACCGGGACGGCCACCCCGTACGTGCAGGTGGTGCAGGACGTCCGGTCGTCGAAGATGGCCGACGGTCGGGTCGCCCTGATCGGCGACGCCGCCTGCGCGGCCCGGCCGCACGCCGCGGCCGGGACGGCCAAGGCGGCCGCCGACGCCTGGGCCCTGCACGACGCCCTGCAGCAGTCCGACGGCGACATCACCGCCGCGCTGCGCAAGTGGGAGCCGGCCCAGCTGGCCCTGTCCGCCGCGCTGCTGGAACGCGTCGTCGACATGGGCGAGCGCGCCCAGTTCCGCGGCACCTGGACCCCCGGCGACCCATCCCTGCGCTTCGGGCTGTACGCGCCCGGCCGCTGAGCGATCCGTCGACGCCGACCCCCACCGACCCTTTCCGAGGAGACCCGATGACCACCTTCCTGGCCGACCTGCCGCTGGCCGGCACGCTGATCGGCACCGACTTCGCCGGGTGGACCCCCGAGCTGCACGCCGAGTTCGAGAGCCACTCCCACGACGGGCATGTCGGGTCCCGGTTGCTGGCCCAGACGCCCCGGGCCCGGGTCTGGGAGATCCGGCTGGCCCCGGGTGAGCGCTGGCACGCCCACCGGCACGTGCTCGATTACTTCTGGACGGCCGTCACCGCCGGCACCAGCCGGCAGCACACGTTCGACGGCACGACCCGGGAGGTCGGCTACACCGCCGGCGAGACCCGGTACTTCCACTTCGGTCCCGGCGAGTACCTGCTGCACGACATCGAGAACGTCGGCGACACCGAGCTGGTCTTCACCACCGTCGAGCACCTGGACGGCGACAACGCACCGCTGGACCTGTCGTGATCGGGCCCGTCGCGGACGGGGTGGTGGACGTGCACGCCCACTGGCTGCCCCGCGAGCTGTTTCACCTGCCACCCGGCGCCCCCTACGGCGCGCTGACCGATCTAGACGGCGAGCTGCACCTGGGCGAGGTGCCGCTGTCCATCGCGGCGACCGCGATGAGCGACGTGGCCGCCGTCCGGGCCGACATGGACACCGCCCGGATCGGCGTGCGGGTGCTGTCCGCGCCGCCGTTCGCGTTCCCGGTCGGCGACCCCGCCGCGGGCCACGACGCCACCGACTACGTCGCCTCGTTCAACGACGCGCTGTCCCGGGTGGCGGCCGACAGCGACGGCGCGCTGGCCGGTCTCGGACTGGTCCGCCTGCACGACGAGTCCGCGGTGCGGGACGATCTGGCGGACCTCGCCCGGATGCCGGGGATCGCCGGGGTGGCCATTCCCCCGCTGCTGCGGGGGGAGTCGCTCGACCGGGGCGCGCTGCGGGCGGTGGTCACCGGCGCGGCCGAGCTGGACCTGGCCGTGCTGGTGCACCCGATGCAGCTGCCCCGGCCGGAATGGTCCTCGTACTACCTGGCCAACCTGATCGGGAACCCGACCGAGACGGCGACCGCCGTCGCGTCCCTGCTGCTCTCCGGGTTGGCCGAGGAGCTGCCGCTGCTGCGGATCTGCTTCGTGCACGGCGGCGGCAGCGCCCCCGGGTTGCTGGGCCGGTGGGAGCATGCGTTCGGGCGGCGGGCCGACGTCGCCCGGTCGGCCAAGCGCGGACCGCGCGAGTCGTTCCGGGACCTGTTCCTGGACACGGTCACCCACGACGCGGACGAGCTCGACCTGCTCGTCGCGCGCGCCGGGAGCGACCGCGTCGCCGTCGGCAGCGACTACCCGTTCGACATGGCCCAGCCGCACCCGGTCGCATTCGCCGTCGACAACGGCCTGTCCCCCACGTCCCTGACCACCGCCGGCCGCAGCTTCCTCGGCCTGACCCCGGAGCGCTGATTCCGATGCCCGGCCTCTTCGACCCGATCACCCTGCGGGGTATCACGTTCCGCAACCGGATCTGGTTGTCCCCGATGTGCCAGTACAGCGCCGTCGACGGCGTGCCCACCGACTGGCATCTGGCCCATCTGGGCACCCGGGCGATCGGCGGCTTCGGCCTGGTGATGACCGAGGCGACGGCAGTGGTGCCGGAGGGGCGGATCAGCCCGCAGGACACCGGCCTGTGGACCGACGCGCAGGCCGCCGCCTGGCGGCGCATCGTCGACTTCCTGCACGGCCAGGGCGCCACCGCCGGCGTGCAGCTGGCCCACGCCGGCCGCAAGGCGTCGACCTACGCGCCGTGGCGGGGCACCGGAACCGTTCCGCCCGCCGACGGCGGCTGGGCCACGGTTGCCCCGTCGGCGATCGCGCACGGCGAGCACACCGCGCCGCACGCGCTGTCCCCGGACGGGATCGCGGGCACCGTCGAGGCCTTCGCGGCCGCCGCCCGGCGGGCCGACGCCGCCGGCTTCGACGTCGTCGAGCTACACGGCGCCCACGGCTACCTGCTCCACCAGTTCCTGTCCCCGATCACCAACCGGCGCACCGACGCCTACGGCGGCTCGTTCGCGAACCGCATCCGCTTCCCGCTCGAGGTCCTCGACGCGGTCCGCACGGTCTGGCCGGCGGACAAGCCGCTGACCGTGCGGATCTCGGCGACCGACTGGATCGACGGCGGCTGGACCGCCGCCGAGAGCATCGACCTGGCCCGGATCCTGCGCGAACGCGGCGTCGACCTGATCGACGTGTCGACCGGTGGGCTCGACCCCGCGCAGCGGATCACCGTCGGCCCGGGCTACCAGGTGCCGTACGCCCGGGACGTGAAGGTCAAGGCCGACGTGCCGACCGGTGCGGTCGGCCTGATCACCGAGCCGGCCCAGGCCCAGCAGATCCTCGACGAGGGCGCGGCCGACGTGGTCTACCTGGCCCGGGCGGCGCTCCGGGAACCCGGCTGGCCGCTGCGGGCCGCCCACGAACTGGGCATCCCGGCGGCCGACGCGCCCTACCCGCCGCAGTACCTGCGCGGCGCCTGGCGCGGCTGAGGTCTCCGGTTGACCCCGTCCGATTCCCCAGCCGGTCTTGACCGGACTATCGGTAAGTACTAACTTACCGTTCGTGCTCACTGACGCAATGGATCCGTGGACGGCGCTGGGCGACCCGTCCCGCCGCCAGATCTTCCGTCGGCTGACCGAACGCCCCCGGTCCGTCACCGAACTGTCGTCCACGCTGACCATCAGCCGGCCCGCGGTCTCCCAGCATCTCAAGGTGCTCAAGGAAGCCAACCTGGTGACCGTCCACCCCCAGGGCACCAAACGGATCTATGCCGTCCACCGGCCCGGGTTGGCCGCCCTCCGGGCCGAACTCGACGGCTTCTGGCACACGACCCTGGCCAACCTCAAGGAGCTGGCCGAACAGACCCATCTGGAGTCGACGAAGGAGCCACGACCATGACCGCATCGACCGCCACGTCAGTCACCACCGACATCGAGGTGCAGGCACCGGTGGACACCGCATTCCGGGTCTTCACGGAGCAGTTCGACCGCATCAAACCCCGGGACCACAACCTGCTGCCGGTGCCGATCGTCGAGACCGTTTTCGAGCCGCACGTCGGCGGCCACGTATACGACCGCGGCGCCGACGGGTCGGAGTGCCGCTGGGCGCGCGTGCTGGTCTTCGAGCCGCCCCACCGGGTGGTGATCAGCTGGGACATCAGCCCGCAGTGGAATGTGGAGACCGATCCGTCCCGAACCAGCGAGGTCGAGATCCGGTTCATCGAGCTCGACGCCGGGCGGACCCGGGTCGAGCTCGAGCACCGGCACCTCGACCGGCATGGCGACGGCTGGCCGGGGGAGGCCGCGGCAGTCGCGTCCGGGAACGGGTGGCCGCTGTACCTCGGTCGACTTCAGGGTCGACTTCAGGACGCCGCGGGCGGCTGACCCCGGTCAGGCGCCGGTGACGGTCAGCCAGATCAGGGTGAGGTTCAGCGTGATCACCAGGGCGACCACGACGACGGCCACCGCGGTCGTGACCGGGTGGTTGGCCACCGACCCCATCACCGCCCGGGACCGGGTCAGCAGCACCAGCGGGATCAACACGAAGGGCAACCCGAAGGACAGCACGACCTGGGAGATGACCAGGGCCAGCGTAGGGTCGACGCCGAGCGCCAGGATGACGACCGCCGGCACCATTGTGATCACCCGCCGGACCAGCAGCGGCACGCTGCGCCGCAGCAACCCGGACATCACCACGGCCCCGGCGTAGCAGCCGACCGAGGTGGAGGCCAGGCCGGAGGCGAGCAGCCCGATCGCGAACAGCGCGGCGACGACCCCGCCGAGGGACTGCCCGACGGCATCGTGCGCGGCCGGCAGCGACAGCTCCTGGGTGCCCCCGCCCAGCGAGGTGGCGGCGACGAGCAGCATGGCCAGGTTGACCGCTCCGGCCAGCAGCATGGCCGCGCCCACGTCGAACCGGGTCGCGCGCAGGATGCCGGGCAGGGCGGTGGCGGACGGCCGGCCGTGCCGGTCCCGGGCGAGCGCCGAGTGCAGGTAGACCGCGTGCGGCATCACCGTCGCGCCGAGCATGCCGGCGGCCAGCAGGACGCTGCCGGCCCCGTCGAAGGCCGGCACCAGACCGCCGACCACGGCGCCGGCCGGCGGCGGGTCGACGAACAGCCCGGCGAAGAACCCGACGGCGATGACGACCAGCAGGGTGGTGATGACGCGCTCGAACGCCCGTTGCCCGCGCCGGTCCTGCACCATCAGCAGGGCGGTGGACACCACCGCGGTGATCACCCCGCCGACCAGCAGCGGCAGGTCGAACAGGATGGTGAGGGCGATCGCACCGCCCAGCACCTCGGCCAGGTCGGTGGCCATGGCCACCACCTCGGCCTGGGCCCAGTAGGCCAGACGGCCGCCCCGCGGCAGCCGGTCGCGCAGCGATTCGGGCAGTGACGCCCCGGTGGCCAGCCCGAGCTTGGCCGACAGGTACTGCACCAGGCAGGCCATCAGGTTGGCCAGCACGACGACCCAGACCAGCAGGTAGCCGTAGACGGCGCCGGCCGTGACGTTGGTGGCCACGTTGCCCGGGTCGACGTAGGCGATCGCGGCCACGAACGCCGGGCCGAAGAGCGCCGCCGTGCCCCGGGCGCGGCTGAGCGCGGAGGACAGGGACATCGCAGCGAACCTATCCCAGATCGGCCCCGCTTCCGTCCAGTGGTCGGCGGGCGGCGGCAGCGCCATGATTCAGCCAAGCCTGTATTGTCGAGCCCGTGACGAAGCGGAACGAGGCCGCGCGATGAGCGGGGGCCACGCGCATGCGCACGGCCCCGCCGGCGGCGGCGACCACCGGGCCCGGCTGGCGATCGCCCTGGGGCTGACGTCGCTGGTGCTGGTGGTCGAGGTGATCGGTGCGGTGATCTCCGGCAGCCTGGCCCTGCTGGCCGACGCCGGGCACATGCTCACCGACGCGGCCGGCCTGGTCATCGCGCTGATCGCCGCCCAGCTGGCCCGGCGCGGGCCGACCGACCGGCGGACCTGGGGCTACCTGCGGGCCGAGGTGTTGGCCGCCACCCTGCAGGCCGCGATCCTGCTCGCGGTCGGCACGTTCATCCTCGTCGAGGGCATCCAACGGCTGTTCGCACCGCCCGAGGTGGCGTCCGGCGTCATGCTGGTCTTCGGCATCGTGGGCCTGGCCGCCAACATCGTCTCCCTGCTGGTGCTGGCCGGCGGCCGGGGCGCCAACTTCAACATGCGGGCCGCGTTCCTCGAGGTGCTCAACGACGCGCTCGGCTCGCTGGCCGTCATCGTCGCGGCGATCGTCATCGCCACCACCGGCTTCGAGCGCGCCGACGCGATCGTCTCGATCCTGATCGCCCTGCTGATCCTCCCGCGCACGATCACCCTGCTGCGCGAGACGACCTCGGTGCTTCTGGAGAGCACGCCGCGCGGCCTCGACCTGGCCGACGTCCGCACGCACCTGCTCGAACTCGATCATGTCCGGGCGGTGCACGACCTGCACGCGTCCCAGGTGGCGACCGGGCTGCCGGTGCTGACCGCCCACGTCGTCGTCGACGACTCCTGCTTCCAGGACGGGCACGTCCCGCAGATGCTCGACCAGCTTCAGGCCTGCGTGGCCGAGCACTTCCCGGTCAGCATCGAGCACTCCACGTTCCAGCTGGAACCCGCCGGCCACCGGACCCACGAGCACGGCGCCCACGCCTGAGCTCGGCGGTGGATCCTGCGCAGCGGATCCCTGACGACGGGACCCTGCGCTGATCGAAGACCCACTTCGGCCGCCGTTATGCCCGATTCGGTGGGCATTGGATCAGCGCACCCCGGCATTGCCTGCGCCGCCGCGCCCGGCGTACCGTCGGCGGCGGCGCGGCAGGGCGCCACCGGTCCGCGGGCAGGGCTCAGCCCACCTGAGCACGGCAGTATCGTCATCACCCTCTTTCGCCCCCGACCGCGCGGACATCGGGATGTCGCGAAGGAGGCTGCCTTGTCCCCCACCATGCCGACCCCGGCCCGCTGGACCCTGCCCGACCGCCCCGACCTGGACTGGCTGCGCGGGCGGGCCAAGCAGCTGCGGCGCGCCGCCGCGGCCGGTGAACCCGAGGCCGTCGCGCTCGTGGACGCCCACGACCCCGGAACCGGACCGGTCACCCTCGCCCGCGCCCAGCTGGTGCTGGCCCGCGCCCACGGCTTCGCCGGCTGGCCGCGGCTGGTCGAGCACGTCGCGACCCGGACCGCGCTGACCCGGGCGATGCGACCGCAGCCCAATCCCGCGGACTCCGACGTCGACCGGTTCCTCCGGCTCGCCTGCCTGAGCTACACCGAACCGCCGGTCGCCGCGCCGGCGCGGGCACTGCTCGACGCGGACCCGACCCTGGCCACCCGGTCCGCGGCGACGATGGCGGCCTGCGGTGAGGCGGCCGAGCTGGCGGAACGGGTGGCCGCCGACCCCGCGGCGGTCCACCGCGAGGACGGGCCGCACCGCTGGCCCCCGCTGCTGTACCTGAGCTACGCCCGGCTGGACCGGGGTGACCCGGTGGCCACCCTCCGGGTGCTGCTGGCCGCCGGGGCCGACCCGAACAGCGGATTCCTGTGGCACGGTCTGCCGTCGCCGTTCACCGCTCTGACCGGCGTGCTCGGCGGCGGCGAGCGGGACGAGCCACCGCATCCGGATGCCGCCACGCTGGCCGAGCTGTTGCTGGCCGCCGGCGCCGACCCCAACGACAACCAGGCGTTCTACAACCGGCAGTTCCGCCCGGACGACGCCCACCTCCCGCCGCTGCTGCGGCACGGCGCGGGCCGGCCCCACCCGTCGCCGTGGCGGGACCGGCTCGGCGACGCCTACCCGTCACCCGAAGAGATGGTCGGCGAGCACCTGCGCTCGGCCGCCCGGCACGGCTTCGACCGGCGGGTCCGGATCCTGCTCGAGCACGGCGTCGACCCGAACACCCGCGGCTATCACCCGGTGCTGGGCGACCTGACCGCGTACGAGGTCGCGGTGCGCTTCGGGCACGCGGCGGTGGCCGCCCGGCTGGCCGCGGCCGGCGGCCGCAGCGACCGGATCGACGACGCGGACCGCCTCGTCGCTGCCGCCCGGGCCGGTGACGCGGCCACGGTGGCCGCGCTGCGCGACCGGGCCGGCGATCTGCCGCGGCACCGCCCGCAGGCGTTGCGCATCGCCGCCGAGTCGCCCGACATCGCCGCGCTCGGCCGGCTGCTCGATCTCGGCTATCCGGTCGACGCCGCCGGCCCCGATCGGGTCACCGCGCTCCACGAGGCGGCGCTGCGCGGGGACGCCGCGATGTGCGAATGGCTGCTGGCCCGCGGCGCCGACCGCACCATCCGCGATCGCCGGTTCGACGCCGTGCCGGCCGGTTGGGCCGCCCATGCCGGGCATCAGGACCTGGCCGCGGCCCTGGACCCGGCCTGAACGGCCCCCGGGCCGGGTCAGCGCGCCGGTCCGCGGGGCCGGGTTAGCGGCCGCTTAGCGGACGGCCACGATCAGCCCGGGCAGAGCCGGACACGGTCGGCCCGGGTACAGCCGGACGCGGTCATCGGGGCCCGGGCAGACGCAGGCGCTTGAGCCGCAACGCGTTGACGGCGACGAGCAGGCTGGAGCCGGACATGGTCAGCGCGGCGATCTCGGGCCGCAGCATGAGCCCGAACGCCGGCATGAACACACCGGCGGCGATGGGCAGCGCGATCGCGTTGTACCCGATCGCCCAGCCGAGGTTCTGCCGCATCGTGCGCAGGGTGCCGCGGCCGATCCGCAGCGCGGTGGGCACGTCGAGCGGATCCGACCGCATCAGGACCACGTCGGCGGTCTCGATGGCCACATCGGTCCCGGCGCCGATCGCGATCCCCACGTCCGCCCGGGCCAGCGCCGGCGCGTCGTTGACGCCGTCGCCGACCATCGCCACCCGCCGTCCGGCGCTCTGCAGCCCGGCCACTTCCGCCGCCTTCTCGGCCGGCCGCACCTCGGCGATGACCTCGTCGATGCCCAGATGGCCGGCGATCCGCTCGGCGGTGCCACGGTTGTCACCGGTCAGCATGACGACCCGCACACCCATCCCGTGCAGTGCGGCCACGGCCGACTCGGCCGTCGGTCGCGGCTCGTCGGCCATGGCGATCACCGCCGCCACCGTCCCGTCGACCGCGACGAACACAGCGGTGCGCCCGGTCTCGGCCAGCTCGCGCCGGCGGCCGTCGAGATCACCGGTGGAAACCTCGTTGTCGGCCAGCAGGCGGCCGCTGCCGACGAGCACCCGGTGCCCATCGACATCGCCCAGCGCCCCGTGTCCGGGCACGCTGCGGAACCCGGTGACCGCCGGCCGGGGCACCCCGGTCTCGTCGGCCCGGCGGACGATCGCCCGGGCCAGCGGATGCTCGGACTCCCGCTCCACGGCCGCGGCCAGCGCGAGAACGGTCTGCTCGTCAATGGTCTCAGGGCCGGACAGGACCACGTCGGTGACCGCCGGCTCGCCGCGGGTCAGCGTGCCCGTCTTGTCCAGCACGACCGTGTCGATGTGCGCCGCGTTTTCCAGGGCGGCGGCGTTCTTGACCAGCACTCCCCGCTCGGCGCCCAGGCCGGTTCCCACCATGATCGCCGTCGGGGTGGCCAGCCCGAGCGCGTCGGGGCAGGTGACGACCACGACGGTGATCGCGAACAGCAGCGCGGTCTGCACCCCGGCGCCGGCCGCCAGCCAGACCCCGAAGGTCAGCGCGCCGCCGACCAGGGCGACCAGGACGAGCCAGAATGCCGCCCGGTCGGCCAGCCGCTGCCCGGGCGCCTTGGAGTTCTGGGCCTCCGGCACCAGGGCGACGACCTGGGCCAGCGCGGTGTCGGCCCCCACCCGGGTGGCCCGGACCCGCAGCGACCCGGACCCGTTCACCGACGACCCGATCACCTCCGCGCCGGGATGCTTGACCACCGGCAGGCTCTCGCCGGTCACCATCGACTCGTCGACCTCGGAGTCGCCCGCCGTCACCACGCCGTCGACCGCGATCCGGGCCCCGGGCCGCACGACGAGCCGGTCACCGACGACCACGTCGCCGGTCGGGATCTCGACCTCCCGACCGCCCCGGACGACGACCGCCGTCGGCGGGGCCAGTTCCAGCAGGGCGCGTACGGCGTCGTTGGCGCCACCGCGGGCGCGCATCTCGAACCAGTGGCCCAGCAGGACGAACGCGGTCAGCACGGATGCGGCCTCGTAGAACACCTCGCCGGTGGACCCGGTGAGCAGGCCCCCGATGGTGACCCCGACGCTGTACAGCCAGCCCGCCGCCACCGCGACGGCCACCAGCACCATCATGTCCAGTGTGCGGGCCCGCAGCGCCCGCCCGGCGCCGTCGAAGAAGATCCAGGCCGACCAGAACACCACCGGCAGCGACAGGATCAGCGAGAAGATGTCGTCCCGCAGGCCGAAGGGGGCCGGCACGTCGAACCCGATGACGTCCCGGCCGATCGGCGAGAACAGCAGGATCGGCACGGACAGCACCGCCGCCACCAGGAACCGGTTGCGCAGGTCCCGGATCATGGCGGCCATCGACCCGGCACCGTGGGCCGCGTGATCGTGGTGGGCGGCCTGGTCGGGCCGGTCGCGCTGGACGGCCCGGTCGGGCTGGGCGGGGCCGGCCGCCGGCCCCGGCTCGGCGAGCGGGTCGCACAGGTGCGCGGGCACGGACCGGCCGGCACAGTGGTACCC
Source organism: Nakamurella sp. (assembly GCF_048594475.1). Classification (NCBI taxonomy): domain Bacteria; kingdom Bacillati; phylum Actinomycetota; class Actinomycetes; order Nakamurellales; family Nakamurellaceae; genus Nakamurella; species Nakamurella sp. The sequence continues at coordinate 16,047 of NZ_JBMDXT010000388.1, forward strand.
GCAGTCCCGCACCCAGTCCCGCAGCTCGCCGACCGACGTCCGGTCGGCGTCGTAGGTGACGGTGGCGGTCTGGGCGACCGGGTTGGCCGCGACGTCGACGACGCCCGGCCGGCGGCCCAGCACCGCCTCGGTCACCGGACCGGACGCCGCCCAGTGCACACCGGACACTTCCAGCACCGCGGTGCTCCGGGACATGACGGCCTCCTACCGGGGCGCCCGACCCGGCGCGGCCAGGGGCCGGAACCGCCGCAGGCGCAGGCTGTTGCTGACGACGAACACGGACGAGAACGCCATGGCCGCACCCGCGATCAGCGGGTTGAGCAGCCCGGCCATGGCCAGCGGCAGCGCGGCCACGTTGTAGGCGAACGCCCAGAACAGATTCCCCTTGATGGTGCCCAGGGTCCGCCGGGACAGCCGGATGGCATCGGCCGCGCCGCGCAGGTCGCCGCGGACCAGCGTCAGGTCGGACGCCTCGAGGGCCACGTCCGTCCCGGTCCCCATGGCGAGCCCCAGGTCGGCCCGGGCGAGCGCCGCGGCGTCGTTGACGCCGTCGCCGACCATCGCCACCACCCGGCCCGGCGCCTGCAGCGCGGCGATCCGGGCGAGCTTGCCGGCGGGCAGCACCTCGGCCACGACGTCGGCCGGGTCGATGCCGACCTGGGCGGCGACCGCGGCCGCGGCGGCCGCGTGGTCACCGGTCAGCAGCATCGGCCGCAGCCCGAGCTCGCGCAGCGCGGCGACGGCGTCGGCGCTGGTCGGCTTGACGGTGTCGGCGACCAGCAGGATGCCGCGGGCGGCCCCGTCCCAGCCCACCGCGACCGCGGTCTGCCCGTCGTGCCGGGCGTTGTCGACCGCCGCGGCCAGGTCGGCGTCCAGCGGCTGGGACCATTCCTGCGCCAGCCAGGCCGGCCGGCCCGCGGCGACGGCGTGCCCGTCGACGACCCCGTGCACGCCCAGCCCCTGGGTGGACGCGAAGCCGTCCACCGGCGGCAGCGTCAGGCCGCGGTCCCGCGCCTCGGCGGCGATCGCCCGGGCGATCGGGTGCTCGGAGGCGTCCTCCAGCGCCCCGGCCAGCCGGAGCACCTCGTCCTGGGCCAGTCCCGATGCCGGGACGACGCCGACCAGCCGCATCGCGCCGGTGGTCACCGTGCCGGTCTTGTCCAGCACGACGGTGTCGACGCGGCGGGTGGATTCCAGGATCTCCGGGCCCTTGATCAGGATGCCCAGCTGGGCCCCGCGCCCGGTGCCGACCAGCAGCGCAGTCGGCGTGGCCAGCCCGAGGGCGCACGGGCAGGCGATGATCAGCACCGCGACCGCGGCGGTGAATGCGGTCTCCGGGCTGGCCCCGGTGAGCAGCCAGAACGCCAGCGTGGCCAGGGCCAGCCCGATCACGACCGGCACGAACACGGCCGACACCCGGTCGGCCAGTCGCTGCACCGGCGCCTTGCCCGACTGCGCGTCCTCGACCAGCCGGGCGATCCGGGCCAGCGCGGTGTCCGCCCCGACCCGGGTGGCCCGGACGACCAGCCGGCCGCCGGCGTTGACGGTGGCGCCGGTGACGGCGTCGCCCGGACCGACCTCGACCGGCACCGGTTCCCCGGTCAGCAGGCTGGTGTCGACCGCGGACGAACCCTCGACCACCACCCCGTCGGTGGCCACCTTCTCCCCCGGTCGCACCACGAACTCGTCGCCGACGGCCAACCGGTCGACCGGCACCCGTTCCTCGCGACCGTCCCGGCGCACCGCGACGTCCTTGGCGCCCAGGTCCAGCAGCGCCCGCAGGGCCGCGCCCGACCGTCGCTTGGCCCTGGCCTCCACGTACCGTCCGGCGAGGATGAACACCGTGACCGCGGACGCGACCTCCAGGTAGATCTCGTCGGCCCCGCCGCCGGCCGCCGGCAGCAGGGTGAAGGTCATCGTCATGCCGGGCATCCCGGCACCGCCCAGGAACAGCGCGTACAGCGACCACCCGAACGCGGCCAGCACGCCCAGACTGATCAGCGTGTCCATCGTCGCGGCGCCGTGCCGCAGGTTGGTGAGCGCGGCGCGGTGGAACGGGTAGGCGCCCCAGACCACGACCGGCGCGGCCAGGGTCAGCGACAGCCACTGCCAGTAGGTGAACTGCAGCGCGGGAATCATGGCCAGCAGCACGACGGGAACGGTCAGCGCCGCCGAGACCCACAGTCGCTGCCGCCAGCCGGCCACCTCGGGCTCGGCGTCCGGCCGGCCCTCGCCGCCCGGGCCGGCGGTCGGCGCGGGAGCCGGTGGGGCCGGCAGGGACGCGTCGTACCCGGTCGCCCGGACCGTGGCGATGGCGTCGTCGACGCCGGTGCCGTCGGGCAGCACGACGTGCGCCTTCTCGGTCGCGTAGTTGACCGACGCCTCGACACCGGGCATCCGGTTGAGCTTCTTCTCGATCCGGGCCGCGCACGAGGCACACGTCATGCCCTGGATCTCCAGGTCGACGGTGCGGCTCATCGGAGCAACTCGTATCCGGCCTCGTCGACCGCCGCGCGGACGGCCTCGTCGGGCAGCGGGCGGTCGCTGGTGACGGTCACCCGGGAGGTGGTTCCCGGCTGCAGGTCGACCGACACGTCGGTGACGCCGGCCAGCGCGCCGATCTCTTCGGTGACCGCGGCGACGCAATGACCGCAGGTCATGCCGGTGACGTCATAGGTGGTGGTGCTCATCGTGGTCTCCTTCGGTGGGGCCGGACGGTCCGAACGGTCAGGACCGGACGAGGCGGGCGATGGCCTCCGAGGCCTCGCGGATCTTGACCTCGGCCTCGTCGCCGCCCTCGGCGGCGGCGCGCACGACGCAGTGGCTCAGGTGCTCGTCGAGCAGCCCGAGGGCGACCGACTGCAGGGCCTTGGTGACGGCGGAGACCTGGGTCAGGATGTCGATGCAGTACTGCTCCTGCTCGACCATCCGCTGCAGGCCCCGCACCTGCCCCTCCACCCGGCGCAGCCGCTTGAGATACGCGTCCTTCTCGTGGATGTAGCCGTGGCCGGCGTGGTCCGCATGCTCGGTCATGTCCGTCCGCTCCGTCCCTGATACCCCTTGGGGGTATCTTTGCCAAACATACCCCTACCCGGTACCCGTTTCAAGGGTGGCCCGGCGCACACCCCGCCCCTCCCCGGCCCCGAGCCTTTCCCGCGCGGATCATCAACGCCGACGCGGACCACATCGTCGACTCTCGTCCCACCCGTCCCATTCGGGGTCAGTTGATCCGCGCAGGGATCCACACCGGCCGGGACTCGCCGCGCCGCGATGGGAGCCCGCCGGACGCCCGCACCACCGGCCGGTCCGCGCGGATGAAGTCGACGACTCCCGGCACTCCCGTCACATTCGGGACACGTTGATCCGCGCCGGGGTAGTTGATCCGCGCGGGAGGGCGCGCCGAGGTGCTCGGTCCGCGGGGAGGGCGCGCCGGGGTAGTTGATCCGCGCGGGGAGGGCGCGCCGAGGTGGTCGGGCCGCGGGAAAGGCGCGCCGAGGTAGTTGATCCGCGCGGGAAGGGCGCGCCGGGAGGGGTGGGAGGAACCGGGCCGCCGACGGAAAAAGGCATGCCGGCGACCAGGACTCCGACGCCGCCTCCCAG
>NZ_JBMDXT010000389.1:0-3362 GCF_048594475.1 Nakamurella sp.
ACCGGCTCACCGCCGGACTGGCCCGGACCGGGGCGCCGGCACCGGCCCGCGCCGCCGCACCGGCCCGCTCCGCCGCACCGGCCCGGACCGCCCACGGTCCGGCCCCGACCCGGCCGCGATGGGGTGCCCGGTTGCGCACGCCGGTGGTGGCGGTCGCCGGGGTCGTGCTGCTGATGACCGGTGCCGGCATCGCCGCGGCGGCCGACTGGCTGCCGATCTTCCGCACCGAGCAGATCGCCCCGGTGACGATCACCGCCGACGACATGGTCGCGTTGCCCGACCTCACCGCCTTCGGCGACGTCGGCGCCGTCACCGACCCCGACGTGCATCCGGTGGCCGACGCCGCCGCGGCGGCCGCGGCCACCGGCCTGACGGTCCCGGAAGTCGCCGACCTGCCGGCCGGGGTGAACGGGGAGCCGCAGATCCTGGCCGGGGGCCGGGCCGGCCTGGAATTCACCTTCTCGGCGGCCAGGGCCGCGCAGACGGTGGCCCCGGCGACCCTGCCGGCGCCCCCGCCCGGGCTGGACGGCAGCCGGTTCCGGCTGACCGCGGGACCCGGGGTCCTGCAGGTCTGGACCGCCGACAGCGGGTTGCCCGCGCTCGCCGTCGGCCGGGCCGTCGCACCCACCGCCGACTCGTCCGGCGTGGACTTCGGCACCGCCCGCGACTACGTGCTCTCGCTGCCGGGCCTGCCGGCCGATCTGGTCGCCCAGCTCCGCGCCTTCGACGCCGGCGGCACGACGCTGCCGCTGCCGCTGCCGGCCGACCTGGTCGAGGCGGCGCCGGCCGAGGTCGACGGGGTACCGGCCCAGCTGCTGACCTCCAGGGACGGTGCGGTGACCGCGGTGGTCTGGGTGCAGGACGGCATCGTCACCGCGGTCGGCGGCTCGCTCGGCGCGGACGAGGTGCTCGCCGTGGCCGAGGATCTGCGGTGACCGCCCCGGGCGCCCCGGCGGGCGCGACCGGGGGCCCGGCCACCGCCACCCCGAGCGGGCCGGCGGACGGGCTCGAGCGAGCCGCCCGGCTGCTCGCGGAACTCCCCGCCTCGCCCGCCGTGTGGTGCTCGGACCTGCGGAAACGGTACGGACGGCGGACCGCGGTGGACGGCGTGTCGTTCACCGTCGGGCGGGGTGAGGTGGTCGGCCTGCTCGGGCCGAACGGGGCCGGCAAGACGAGCGTGATCAAGATGCTGCTCGGCCTGGTCCGGCCGACGGCGGGGGAGGTGCTGCTGCTCGGCCGGCCGGGGTCGGACCCCCGGGCCCGGGCCCGGGTCGGATACCTGCCGGAGCTGTTCCGCTACCAGCCCTGGCTGACCCCGGACGAGGTGCTCACGCTGCACGTGCGGCTGGCCGGCGCGGCCATCCCGCAGGCGCGGCGCCGGGAGAGCCTGGCGATCGTCGGGCTGGCCGACCGGGCCGACGACCGGGTCGGCGGCTTCTCCAAGGGCAGGCAGCAGCGGCTGGGTCTGGCGGTCGCCCTGGTCGCCGACCCGGAGCTGGTGATCCTGGACGAACCGACCAGCGCGCTCGACCCGCTGGGCCGGGCGGACGTCCGGGACCTGGTCCTGCTGCTCAAGCAGCGGGGCGTCGCGGTGGTGCTCAACTCGCACCTGATCGGCGAGGTCGAGCGGGTCTGCGATCGGGTCGTCATCCTCGACCGCGGCCGGGTCGCGGCCGCGGGTTCGCTGACCGATCTGCTCGGTCAGCGGGAGCTGCGGATGCATCTGACCGGGGTCGGCCCGGCCGCGCTGGCCCGGCTGGCGCAGGCGGGCGAGACGGACCGGGACGCCGACACGTACACGGTCCGGCTGAGCGACGACCGGCCCGACTCGGTCCCCGATCTGGTCGACGATCTGGTGCGGCTGGGCGTGCGCGTGCATGCGGTGGAGCCGGGCCGGATCAGCCTGGAGGAGCGGTTGCTCGGGATCCTCCGGGCACCCGGGCGCGGACCGGGCGCCGGGACCGCCACCGGATCAGCCGGTGGACCGGGAATGGAATCGAGTACCGGGCCGGGCGCGACCGAGGGGACATGGCGATGACCGACACGATCGCGACGGGTTCCCTGACCGGTTCCGGCCGGGCGGCGGCCGCCGCGGCGACCGGGCGGGTGGTGCTGACCATCGGCGCCCTGACCTTGCGCGAGGCGGCCCGCCGGAAGGTGCTGCGCGCGCTGGCCGTGCTGACCCTGGTGCTGCTGGCCCTGAGCGCCTGGGGCTTCGCCAAGCTCGGCGGCTTCCAGGCCGAGTTCGGTGAGCTGACCAGCGGGGAGGCCCGCCTGGTGGCGTCTCAGCTGCTGAACCTGGTGATGTTCGGGCTGAGCATGATCGCCGCCCTGGGCACGGCCTTCCTGGCCGGGCCGACCCTGGGCGGCGAGATCGAGTCCGGGATGGCGCTCTCGATGCTGGCCCGGCCGGTGCCCCGGTTCGCGGTACTGCTGGGCAAGTGGTCGGGGCTGGTCGGGTTCGGCGCCGGGTTCGTCGTGGTGGCCGGGCTGGCGCAGTTCGTCATCGTGCAACTGACCGTCGGCTACTGGCCGCCGGAACCGGTCCTCGGACTGGCGCTGCTGGCCGCCCAGACCAGCGTGCTGCTCACGCTGGGCCTGTTGCTGTCCACTTTGGTCTCGCCGATGGCCTCGGGCATCGTCGCGGTCGGGCTGTTCGGTGCGGCCTGGATCGCCGGGGTGGTCGGCGGGGTGGGCGCGGCGCTGGGGAACGACGCGGTGGCCCGGGTCGGCACCGTCTCGCAGATCCTGCTGCCCACCGACGGGCTCTGGCGCGGGGCCATGCACGCGTTCCAGGAGCCGGGGGTGCTGGCCCGGTTCGGCAAGGAGATGGCCGGCTTCCCATTCCTGAGCCCGGCGCCGCTGGCCCCGGCCTACCTGCTCTGGGTGCTGGTCTGGGTGCTCGTCGTGCTCGGCCTGGCCGCGCTGTCGTTCCGCCGCCGCGACCTGTGACGGCGACCGGCCCGGGTGGCCGGCAGGTGGCTGACGCTCCCCGCGCTGATCAAAGGCCCGGCTCGGCGGGTGAAATGTCCGGTCCGGTGGGCCTTTGATCAGCGCACCGCGCCGGGGCCGCGGGAGGCGCACCGCGCCGGGGGCCGCGGGAGGTCGCACCACGCCGGGGGCCGCGGAAGGTCGCACCACGCCGGGGGCCGCGGGAGGTCGCCGGGCTCGGTGACGGCGACCGCGGGCCGGGGTCAGCCGGACTGACCGAAGCCGGCGTCCCGGGCGCGGATGATCATGTTGGCCCGGTCGCCGGCCTGCAGCTTGGCCAGGATGGTCGAGACGTTGTTCCGGACGGTCTTGCCCGACAGGTACAGCTCGGCGGCGATCTGGGTGTTGGACCGGCCGGCCGCGATCAGGTC
>NZ_JBMDXT010000039.1:0-3507 GCF_048594475.1 Nakamurella sp.
TTCAAGGGCGTCCCGTCGCGCCTTGGCTACCTGCTGGACCTGGCCCCGAAGGATCTCGAGAAGATCATCTACTTCGCGGCGTACCTGATCACCTCCGTCGACGAGACCGCCCGGCACAACGATCTGCCGACCATCGAGGCCGAGATGGGGGTCGAGCGCAAGAACCTGGAGAACGCGCGCGACGCCGACATCGACGCCCGGGCCAAGAAGCTCGAGGCCGACCTGGCCGAGCTGGAGGCCGAGGGGGCCAAGTCCGACGTGCGCCGCAAGGTGCGCGAGGGCGGCGAGCGCGAGCAGCGGCAGATCCGCGACCGCGCGCAGCGCCAGATCGACCGCCTCGACGAGGTGCTCGACCTGTTCCGCAAGCTGTCCGTGCGCCAGCTGATCGTCGACGAGCTGCTGTACCGCGAGCTCGAGGACCGGTTCGGCGACTACTTCCACGGTGGCATGGGCGCCGAGGCGCTCAAGCAGATCATCTCGGACTTCGACATCGACGCCGAGGCCGAGCTGCTGCGCGACACCATCAAGAACGGCAAGGGCCAGCGCAAGATCCGCGCGATCAAGCGGCTCAAGGTCGTCGCGGCGTTCCAGCAGACGTCCAACTCGCCGCTGGGCATGGTGCTGGACTGCGTCCCGGTCATCCCGCCGGAGCTGCGTCCGATGGTGCAGCTGGACGGTGGCCGGTTCGCCACCTCCGACCTCAACGACCTGTACCGCCGCGTGATCAACCGGAACAACCGGCTCAAGCGGCTCATCGACCTGGGCGCGCCCGAGATCATCGTCAACAACGAGAAGCGGATGCTGCAGGAGGCCGTCGACGCGCTGTTCGACAACGGCCGCCGCGGCCGGCCGGTCACCGGCCCGGGCAACCGCCCGCTCAAGTCGCTGTCCGACCTGCTCAAGGGCAAGCAGGGCCGGTTCCGGCAGAACCTGCTCGGCAAGCGCGTCGACTACTCCGGCCGGTCGGTCATCGTCGTCGGCCCGCAGCTCAAGCTGCACCAGTGCGGCCTGCCCAAGCTGATGGCGCTCGAGCTGTTCAAGCCGTTCGTCATGAAGCGGCTGGTCGATCTGAACCACGCGCAGAACATCAAGTCGGCCAAGCGGATGGTCGAGCGGCAGCGGCCGCAGGTGTGGGACGTCCTCGAGGAGGTCATCTCCGCGCACCCGGTGCTGCTCAACCGGGCGCCGACGCTGCACCGGCTGGGCATCCAGGCGTTCGAGCCGCAGCTGGTCGAGGGCAAGGCGATCCAGCTGCACCCGCTGGTCTGTGCCGCGTTCAACGCCGACTTCGACGGTGACCAGATGGCCGTGCACGTGCCGCTGTCCGCCGAGGCCCAGGCCGAGGCCCGCGTGCTCATGCTGTCGAGCAACAACATCCTGTCCCCGGGCTCCGGCCGGCCGCTGGCCATGCCGTCCCTGGACCTGGTGACCGGCCTGTACTACCTGTGCGGGCGCAAGGAAGGCGCCACGGGCGCCGGCTCCGTCTTCTCCTCGGCCGCCGAGGGGATCATGGCGCTGGACGCCGGCCTGGTCGACCTGCGGGCGCCGATCAAGGTGCGGCTGCCCGGTTCGGTCGTCCCGGGCAAGTTCGACACGCTGCCCGAGGACCACGAGCCGGGTGCCCCCTGGCTGGCCGACACCACCCTGGGTCGGGTCCTGTTCAACGAGCTGCTGCCCGACGGCTACCCGTTCGTGAACGAGGAGCTGCCCAAGAAGCGGCAGGCCGTGATCGTCAACGATCTGGCCGAGCACTACCCGATGTCCGTCGTGGCGCAGGTGCTGGACCGGCTCAAGGAGGCCGGCTTCCACTGGGCGACCCGCTCGGGCATGACGGTGGCCATCGGGGACGTCATCATCCCGGCGCAGAAGGAGGAGATCCTTCTCCGTCACGAGATCGAGGCGGAGCGGGTCGAGAAGGCGTACCAGCGCGGCAACCTGTCGCACGAGGAGCGCAACGACGACCTGGTCAAGATCTGGGAGGCGGCGACCCGCGAGATCGAGGAGGCGCTGCCGCCGGCCTACCCGGCCGACAACCCGGTGTCCACCCTGGTCAACGCCGGGGCCGCCGGTAACTGGATCCAGGTCCGGTCGCTGGCCGGCATGAAGGGTGTGGTGGCCAACTCCAAGGGTCAGCAGATCCCGCGGCCGATCCGCTCCTCGTTCCGCGAGGGTCTGTCGGTGCTGGAGTACTTCATCAACACGCACTCCGCCCGGAAGGGCCTGGCCGACACCGCGCTGCGGACGGCGGAGTCGGGCTACCTGACCCGTCGTCTGGTCGACGTCTCGCAGGACGTCATCGTCCGGGAGACCGACTGCGGCACCGAGCGGGGCGTCACGCTGCCGATGGCCGACCGCTACGCCGACGGCTCGCTGCACATCAACGAGTTCATCGAGACCTCGGTGCAGAGCCGGGTGCTGGCGGCCGACCTGGTCGCCGAGGACGGCACGGTCGTCGTGCCGGCCGGCACCGACGTGCGCGAGCACCACGTGCGGGACGCCGTCGCGGCGGGCATCACCACCGCGAAGGTGCGCTCCGTGCTGACCTGCGAGGCGGCCATCGGCACGTGCGCGGTCTGCTACGGCCGCTCGCTGGCCACCGGCAACCTCGTCGACGTGGGCGAGGCGGTGGGCATCGTGGCCGCGCAGTCCATCGGCGAGCCCGGTACCCAGCTGACCATGCGGACCTTCCACACGGGTGCGGCGTCGGGCTCGACCGACATCACCCAGGGTCTGCCGCGTGTGCAGGAGCTGTTCGAGGCCCGGATCCCCAAGGGCAAGGCGCCGATCGCCGACGCCGCCGGCCGGATCCGGATCGAGGACGCCGACAAGTTCTTCAAGATCGTCATCACCCCGGACGACGGGTCGGAGGAGATCGTCTACGACAAGCTGCCCAAGACGCAGCGGCTCGCGACGATGTCCGTCGACGGCTCCGAGCGCCTGCTGGTGGACGGCGACCACGTGTCGGTGGGCCAGCAGCTGCTCGAGGGCAACCCGGATCCGCACGAGGTGCTGCGGGTCATGGGCCAGCGCGAGGTGCAGCTGCACCTGGTGCGGGAGGTGCAGAACGTGTACCGCTCGCAGGGCGTCGGCATCCACGACAAGCACATCGAGGTCATCATCCGGCAGATGCTGCGGCGGGTGACGATCATCGACTCCGGCTCGACCGAGTTCCTGCCGGGTGCGGTGATCGAGCGCAAGGAGTTCGAGGCGTCCAACCGTCGCGTGCTGGCCGAGGGCGGCGAGCCCGCGGCCGGCCGTCCGGCGCTGATGGGCATCACCAAGGCGTCGCTGGCCACCGAGTCGTGGCTGTCGGCGGCCTCCTTCCAGGAGACCACCCGGGTGCTCACCGACGCGGCGATCAACGCCAAGTCGGACAAGCTCGTCGGCCTGAAGGAAAACGTGATCATCGGCAAGCTGATCCCGGCCGGCACCGGCATCGCCCGGTACCGGGACATCCAGGTGCAGCCGACCGAGGAGGCCCGTGCGGCCGCCTACACGCTGCCGTCG
>NZ_JBMDXT010000390.1:0-1579 GCF_048594475.1 Nakamurella sp.
GCGGCGCAGCTCGTCGAGCCGCCCCGCCACGGTGCCGTCGATGACCTCGTCACCGATCTGCACGCGGACGCCGCCGAGCAGCTCCGGCTCGACCTCGACGTGGGTGGTGACCTGCCGGCCGTAGATCCGGGCCAGCGAGGCACCGAGCCGGGCCTGCTGGTCGTCGGTCAGCGGGCGGGCCGTGCGGACGAAGGCGACGATCTTGTCCCGGCGCTGGGCCGCCTGGTCGAGCAGCTCGCGCACGCCGTGGGTGAACGACCGGCCGGCGGTGTCCCGGGCCAGGGCGTCGACCAGTTCGGTGACCAGCGGATGCGCCCGGCCGGACAGCAGCCGGTCCACCAACGCCGACCGGGCCGCCGGATCCGCCGTCGGATCGTCCAGGATCACCGACAGGTCGGGGCTGGCGTCGACGATCCGACCGAACCGGAACAGCTGGTCCTCGACCTCGTCCAGCTCGCCGGTCCGCTCGGCCCGGCGGAACATCGCCGTCCGGCTCAGCCGGCGCAGCGCGTCCTGCAGGTCACGGGACGAGGCCCACTCCTGCCGGACGGCGAACTGCACGACGTCCAGGGCCGGCGCGCCGACCTTGCCGCCGAGCAGGCGATCGACGATGCCGGCCCGGCTGTCGGGCGACAGGGTGTTCTCCGACAGGGTCCGCCGCAGCGGCACCTGGGCCAGCAGCAGATCCGACACGCCGTCCAGATCGCTGCCCAGCGCGGCCAGCCCGTCGCCGTCGAGCGGCTCGGACACCTCCAGCAGACGCCGGTTGGTCGCTTCCAGGGCCTCGCGGCTGGCGATGTGCTGGATCATCAGCGGTCCAGCTCGGCCAGGAAGCGCTCGACCGTCCGGTTCTGCCGGGCCTGGTCCTCCAGGGACTCGCCGACGACCCGGCCGGCCAGTTCGACCGACACGCGGCCGAGGTCGGCCCGCAGCTCGGCGACGATCTGGGCCCGCTGGGCGTCCAGCTGGGCCCGGCCGGCCGCGGCGATCCGCTCGGCCTCGGCGTGCGCCTGGGCCAGCATGTCGTCGCGGATGGCCTGGGCCTGGGTCCGGGCGTCCTCGCGGATCTTGGCGGCTTCCTCACGGGCGCCGGCCAGCTGCTGGTTGTACCGGTCCAGCGCGGCCTTGGCCTCGTTCTGGGCCTCCTCGGCCTTGGCGATGCCACCCTCGATGGCCTTGGTGCGCGCGGCGTACGCCTTCTCGAACTGGGGCCAGACGAACTTGCCCAGCACGACCAGCAGCAGCGCGAACCCGATCGCCCCGATGACGACCTCGCCCCAGGGCAGGCCGATCGGGTTGGTCGTCTCCTCAGCGGCGACGTCGACGGCGATGTTCACAATCATGACGATCCTGACTCTCGAAAGGTCTCGGGGCGGATCAGGTCAGGATGAACGGCACCACGAAGCCCAGCAGGGCAAGCGCCTCGGACACCGCGAAGCCGAGGAAGGCGTAGGTCCGGGTCAGGCCGGCGGACTCGGGCTGGCGGGCGGTGGAGGAGATGTAGGCCGCCCACACGATGCCGACGCCGATACCCGGGCCGATGGCGGACAGGCCGTAACCGAGGGTGCCGACGTTGCCG
>NZ_JBMDXT010000391.1:0-7683 GCF_048594475.1 Nakamurella sp.
AACCGGCGGGCCCGCGCGGGGTGGCCCCACCCCGGCGCGCGGCCGCTCGTTGCTGTTACGGTGTCGCCATGACATCCCGGTCGACGACCACGCACCAGCACTGGTGGCGGACCGCCTGACGGCGTTCCGTGATGTCCCCGACCTCCGGCCGCCGCTCCGCGGTCGTCGAGGATCCCTCGTTCCCTGCGTCTCCTCCCGGTGAACGCGGGCGGCCGCCGTGGCGGCCCCCCGTCCCGAAGGAGCCCGCCGTGCCCACCACCATCGCTCACCCCGTCGCCGCCCCGGCCGCCGTCGATGCACCCGTCTGCGGCCCCGGTCCGCAGGCCCGGCCCCTGAACGAGCGCATCGCCGCGGACCCCGGCGCCTTCCGGGTGCTGTCCGGCGATCGGCCGACCGGACCACTACACCTGGGCCACTACCTGGGCACCCTGGCCAACCGGGTACGCCTGCAGCAGCTCGGCCTCCCGGTGTTCGTGGTGATCGCCGACTACCAGGTGATCACCGACCGGACCGATCCCGGTCCCCTCCGCGAGCGGGTGCTCACCCTGGTCGCCGAGTACCTGGCCGCCGGTCTGGACCCCGCGCGGACGGTGATCTTCCCGCACTCGGCCGTGCCGGCCCTCAACCAGCTGCTGGTGCCGTTCCTGGCCCTGGTCACCGACGCCGAACTGCGCCGCAACCCCACCGTGAAGGCCGAAGCGCTGGCCTCGCGACGGCCGCTGGGCGGGCTGCTGCTGACCTACCCGGTGCACCAGGCGGCCGACATCCTCGGCGTCGCCGGCACCGTCGTACCGGTCGGCCGGGACCAGTTGCCGCATCTGGAGATCGCCCGGTCGGTGGCCCGACGCTTCAACGAGCGATTCGGACCGGTGTTCACCCCGCCGGAGGCGCTGCTGACGGCGACCCCCCACCTGCTGGGCAGCGACGGGGCGAAGATGTCCAAGACCCGGGGCAACACCATCGGTCTGGGGGACACCGCCGACCGCACCGCCGAGATCGTCCGGGGCGCGCACACCGACGGGGACCGCCGGATCACCTTCGAGCCGACGACCAGGCCGCAGGTGGCCAACCTGCTCACCATCGTCGCCGAACTCACCGGGCGCGATCCCCGCGACGTCGCCGCCGACGTGGGGGACCGCGGAGCGGTCGAGCTGAAGCGACGGGCGACCGAGGCGATCAACGACGCGCTGGCCCCGCTGCGCCGGCGGCGCGCCGACCTGCTCGCCGATCCGACCTTCCTGGCCGACGTGCTGCTGGCCGGCGCCGCCCGGGCCGGCGAGGTCGCCGACGGCGTCCTGACCCGCGTCCGCGCGGCCATGGGGATGGAGTACGCCCGCGGCGGCCGGATCGGCTCGCGCTAGCCGGGACCGGGTCCGGTCGGGGTCGGCAACCGGCCGGCACGACGCCCGTCCACCGCCGAAGGTGTGAGGTCGTCTCCGTCGGTCGGTCCGACGGTTGCTCGGTGTGGTGTAACTCCTTCGGGTTCACCGCCTCCACCGGTGGAGTGACCTCCATTGGGGGATCTGTCCTCGTTGCGGTGGGTTATCGCCCGGCCACCGGGTGGTTGTCGCTCGCGGGAGCGTGATCGATCTTGTTCGCCGGGCGGCCGGGTCCGTACGGTCGAAACCCGGGGGACCGAAAGGGGGGCCTGTGGGACTCGACGAGAGCTCGTACGCGCGACAGATGGGTGCCATCAAGGCGTTGATGGAATCCCTGCCGTCGGACTGGCGGCCGGATCTGCGGCCCGACCGGCCGCGACGGGCGGGCCAGGCTCGGACGACCTGCTGCACCGACTCCCGGGACGGACGGACGGAACGGTCGGCCTGACCGACCCGGGATCTGCGCCGAGCCCATGATCCGCCAGAGTCCGGCGTCCAAGGCCTCTCCCGACGCCGGATGGCTTCGAGTGGACCGCGCCGTTCAGGCGCGCATCGCCTGAGGCGGAGACACAACGTGGGGTGAGCGACGGGATTCGAACCCGCGACCGCCGGCACCACAAGCCGGAGCTCTACCAACTGAGCTACGCCCACCATGACCTGCGCGCCACAACGAGCGGCGCACGGACCGGAAGGAGTCTACAGGCTGTCCGCGGGCCCGCTGACCACCATCGCGTCCCGGCCGTCCGGACCATGGGCGACCTGCTGGGCGTACCGGGCGGTGACGTCGGTGGCGACGGTCAGCACCTGATCGCCGGTCGGGCCGGGCGCCGGCACGAACGCCGTCCCCTGGTAGTAGGCCAGCTCCCGGATCGATTCGGTGATGTCGGTCAGCGCGCGGTGCGACATGGCCTTGGCCGGCTGGCCGAAGTAGATGCGCGGGTACCAGCGCCGGCACAGCTCCTTGATGCTGGACACGTCCACCATGCGGTAGTGCAGGTAGTCGTCCAGCAACGGCATGTCCCGCGCGATGAATCCCCGGTCGGTCGCGATCGAGTTGCCCGCCAGGGGAGCCGACTTCGGCTCCGGCACGTACCGGCGGATGTAGTCCAGCACCAGCCGCTCGGCCTCCTCGACCGTGACGGTGGAGGCCCGGACCCGTTCGGTCAGGCCCGACTTGGCGTGCATCTCGGTCACCACGTCCGGCATGCCGGCCAGCGCCGCGTCGTCGGCGTGGATGACGACGTCGATGCCGTCGCCGAGAATGTTCAGGTCGCTGTCGGTCACCAGGGCAGCGATCTCGATGAGCCGGTCGGACCGAAGGTCCAGGCCGGTCATCTCGCAGTCCACCCACACCAGCCGATCGTCCACGTCGGTGACAGTAGCCCGCCCGGGGCGATCGCTGCGGGGTGGCGCCGCCGGATCGCCCGCCCCATGCCGGATGCTCGGGCCATGACCGATCCGACCGCCGGCCAGGACCCACCCGCGCGGCGGATCGCCCGCGGTTACGACACCGACGCTCCGGCGGTGGTCCTCGGATCGGTGGTGATCGACGACGTCGCCGATCCCGGCGCGCTCGTGCGGATCCCGCTGTCCATGTTCAACCGCCACGGGCTGGTCGCCGGGGCCACCGGGACCGGCAAGACCAAAACCCTGCAGGTGATCGCCGAGCAGCTGTCGGCCGCCGGGGTACCGGTGTTCATGCCGGACATCAAGGGCGACCTGACCGGCCTGATGGTGCCGGGGGAGAGCAACCCGAAGATCGTCCAGCGCGCGGTCGACACCGGGGACGACTGGGCGCCCGCGCAGGTGCCGGTGGAGCTGCTCTCGCTCAACGGCCAGGGCGCCGCGGTGCCGGTCCGGGCGACCGTCGACTCCTTCGGGCCGATCCTGTTGGCCAAGGTGCTCGACCTGAACGAGACCCAGGAGTCCACCCTCGGCCTGATCGTGCACTGGGCCGACGAGCGGAACCTGCCGCTGCTGGACCTCAAGGACCTGCGCGCCGTCGTCATGCACCTGACCAGCGACGAGGGCAAGGAGGACCTGCGGGCGCTGGGCGGGGTCTCCAAGGCCACCGCCGGGGTGATCCTGCGCGCCGTGACCAACCTGGACGCCCAGGGCGGCGACCGGTTCTTCGGCGAACCCGAGCTCGACGTGGCCGACCTGCTGCGGGTGGACGCGAACGGTCGGGGCGTCGTCACCCTGTTCGAGGCGTCCGGGTTGCAGACCAATCCGGCCCTGTTCTCCACCTTCCTGATGTGGCTGCTGGCCGAGCTGTTCGAGCAGCTGCCGGAGGTCGGCGACCTGGACAAGCCCAAGCTGGTGTTCCTGTTCGACGAGGCCCACCTGCTGTTCGCGGACGCCTCCAAGGCGTTCCTGCAGGCCGTCCAGCAGACGGTCAAGCTGATCCGGTCCAGGGGCGTCGGCGTCTTCTTCTGCACCCAGCTGCCCACCGACGTGCCCGGGCCGGTGCTGTCGCAGCTCGGCGCCCGGGTCCAGCACGCGCTCCGGGCGTTCACGCCGGACGACCAGAAGGCGCTCAGGGCGACCGTCAAGACCTACCCGCTGACCAAGGACTACGACCTGTCGGCCGCGCTCACCGGGCTGGGCACCGGCGAGGCGATCGTCACGGTGCTGTCCGAACGCGGGTCGCCGACGCCGGTCGCCTGGACCCGGGTCCGGGCGCCGCGCACCCTGATGGCGCCCGCCCCGGGCGCCACCGTGGCCGCCGCCGTGACCGGCTCGCCGCTGGCCGGGAAGTACGGCCAGGACGTCGACCGGCAGTCCGCGTACGAGATGCTCACCGCCCGGCTCGCCCCGCCCACCCCCCCGCCGACCCCGCCCACCGCCCCGCCGACCGGCCCGGCCGGCCCACCCCCCGCCCGGGCGGGGCCGGCCGGCCCGGCGATCGGCGCCGACGGTTGGCCCACCCTGACGCCCGAGCACTACAACCCCTACCTGGACGAGCCCGCCCCACCGCCCCGGACGGCTCCGGCGCCGCGGCCGGATGCCGGCGGCGGCCTCGCCGACGTGCTGGCCAACCCGGCCGTGACGTCGTTCATGCGGTCGCTGGGCAGCTCACTGGGCGGCTCGCTGGGCCGGTCGATCTTCGGCACCCGCAAGCGTCGACGGTGAGCGGCGGGGCCCACCACCGGACGCGCGGCCGCGGCCGCCACGGAACGATTCGCCGGGGTGGGACGTTCCCCCCACGGACGACCGGCGCAAGCGCGCCGCCGACAGCCGAAGGGAATTGACGTGGACTCGCTCCTGTGGATCGTGATCATCGCCGCGATCGTGGTCGCCGGCGTGTGGTACATGCGCCAGCGGACGGTGACCGCGACGCGCTCCCTGGACGACGCCCGGGCCGAGGCCCGCCGGTGGGTCGAGCGGCTCGGCGGCCAGGTCTACGCCCTCGATCCGCGGGACGACCCGGCCGCCAAGCAGGCCCTGGCCGACGCGTCCGAGCGGTACACCGCCGCGGGGTCGCAGGTGGAGCAGGCCGGCACGGTCCAGCAGTTCCGGCTGGCCCAGCAGACGGCGTTCGAAGGTCTGTACTACGTGCGGGCCGCTCGCACCTCCCTCGGTCTCGACCCGGGACCCGAGCTGCCGGCCATTCCCGGACAGCAGCAGGCCGGTGCCGTCACCGAGGAGCGCCGGGTCACGGTCGAGGGTCATGAGTACGAGGCGTCGCCGACGCCCGGCCGGGCCACCTCGCACTACTACCCCGGCGGGATGGTGGCCGGCCGGCCGGTGCCGCGCGGCTGGTACTCCGAGCCGTGGTGGAAGCCCGCGTTGGTGGCCGGGGCCTGGGGCGTCGGCACCTACCTGGTCGCCTCCACCCTGTTCTCCGGGATGGCCGGCATGGGCGCCTGGGAAGGCGGCTACGACGCCGGATTCGACGCCGGCAACGCCCAGGACGGCGCAGCGGACTACTCCGGCGACCCCGGCGGGGATCCGGGCAGCGGCGACTGGGGCGCCGGTGACATGGGTGGCGGCGACTGGGGCGGCGGCGACATGGGCGGGTTCGACGGCGGCGGGTTCGACGGCGGGTTCTGACCCCATCGACGGGCCACGCCGGATCCGGATCCGGGGTCGCCCGCGGGTCGTACGGGACGGAAACACCCACCCGCTAGGGTGCCCGGCATGTCGAGCGAGACGGTGGTCCGGCCCTGGTACGTCCCCATGCGGTCGCGTCACCCGGGGGAATCGCACCGGGTGGCCACGCCCCTGGAACTGCTGTTCGACCTGTGTTTCGTCGTCGCCGTGGCCCAGGCGGCCGCCGGCCTGGACCACGGCTTCATCGAGAACCACGTCGGCTCGGCGATCGTCGCCTACGTGATGACGTTCTTCGCCATCTGGTGGGCCTGGATGAACTTCACCTGGTTCGCCTCCGCCTACGACACCGACGACGTGCCCTACCGGGTGCTCGTGCTGGTGCAGATCGCCGGCTCGCTGGTCATCGCGGCGGGGATCCCGGGGGTCTTCGCCGACCAGAACTTCACCGTGATCGTCATCGGCTACGTGATCATGCGGTTGGCGCTGGTGACCCAGTGGCTGCGGGCCGCGGCGGGGGATCCGCCGCACCGGCGGACGGCCACCCGCTACGCCGTCGGCGTGGCCATGGTGCAGGTCTACTGGGTGCTGCTGCTGTTCCTGCCGCACGGATCGTGGCTGGTCGCCGGCTTCCTGCTGGGCGCGGTGCTGGAACTGTCGGTGCCGATCGTGGCCGAGCGCCCCGCGCCGACCGCGTACCACCCGCACCACATCGCCGAACGCTACGGCCTGTTCACCGTCATCGTGCTGGGCGAGTCGGTGACCGCGGCCACCCTGGCCTTCCAGGACGCGCTGACCACCTCCGGCGCGTCCGCGACGATCATCGGGATGGCGGTGGCCGCCACCGTCACCATGTTCTGCCTCTGGTGGATCTACTTCGACCACGAGACGCTGCCGGAGATCAACGCGGCCCGGGCGGCGTTCCTGTGGGGGTACGGCCACTACTTCCTGTTCGCCGCCGGGGCGGCGGTCGGGGCCGGGTTGGTGGTCGCCGTCGCCTACGAGCAGCACGAGACCCACGGCATCAGCTACCCGCTCTCGGCCTCGCTGACGACCGTGCCCGTCGCGCTCTTCCTGCTCGTGGTCACCGCGCTGCGCGCCCACCCCGGCCGGCCGCGGATCATCCCCGTGGCCACCTGCGTCGCCGCCGTGCTCGTCCTGGCCGACACCTTCGTCCCCGCCCCGCTGTACGTGACCGCCGGGGTGCTCGTCGTGCTCGTCGCCGTGCTGACCGTGGCGACCCGGAGCCGCGTGGAGTCCTGATCCGAGGGGTCGTCAGGCGGCCGGAACCCGGACCGCCGTGGCAGAGTCGGGCCATGTCCGCCGACCCGCCCTGTGTGCCCGAGCCATCCGGGCCCGAGCCGTCCGGGCTTGAGCCGTCCGTCGCCGCGGACCTGACGCTGGCCCGGCAGGGGACCGAGTACTACGACCGGCTCCTGGCCGAGCTGTCCGATGACGAGTTGGACGAGCCGTCGCTGCTGCCGGGCTGGGACCGCCGGCACGTGGTCGCCCACGTGGCCGGCAATGCCCGGGCCCTGGCCCGGCTGGTGGACTGGGCCCGCACCGGCGTGACGAACCCGATGTACCCGTCGGTCGAGGCCCGCAATGCCGAGATCGAGGCGCAGGCGCGCACATCGCCCGTTCAACTGCGCGAGCGGCACCGGATCGACGCGGCCGCGTTGGCCGCGGCGTGGCGCGACCTGCCGGCGGGGAACTGGGCCGTGCCGGTGCGCACGGCGCAGGGTCGCACCGTCCCGGCATCGCGCACGGCCTGGATGCGGGTGCGCGAGGTCTGGCTGCATGCGGTCGATCTGGGCACCACCGGCCGGTTCGGGGACTTCCCACCGGGCCTGGTCGACCGGTTGCTGGTGGACGTCACCGGCTGGTGGGCCGCGTCCGGGGACGGCGCCGGTCCGACCCTTTCCCCCACGGACCGGGTCGTGCCCGGGTTGCCCGTCGCCGGGGCGGTGGTGGTGCGCGGAACTGCGGCGGACCTGTTGGGGTGGGCCACCGGCCGCGGCACCGGCGGCGTGACCACCGGTACCGGCGAGCCGCTCGTCGCCCCTCGCTGGCTGTGAACCCTCGCGCCACCGCCCACCCGCCCCGTGGCGGGCAGAGACCGCCGCCTGGCGGTCGTCCCGGCGGGCCGGCCCGCCGACCATGAGTGCGCCCCCCCCCCCCCCCCAGGAGTCACCCCTGACGCTCACCCCCGACCCCGCGTCCACCCCCCCCCCACCCTCCCCCCGGGGGACCC
>NZ_JBMDXT010000392.1:0-6184 GCF_048594475.1 Nakamurella sp.
GATCTGATCCCCGGCGGGATGCGTCCGGCTCCAACGGATCCCGACCGTCCGATCCGGCCGCCGGGTCATCCCGTCAGCGGCCGCGCGGCCAGCTCGGCCGCGTCGGCCGCGGCCTCGTCGGCCCGCCGGGCCCCGTCGTCGCCCACCGCCGCCGCGCGGGCGGCGGCCCGGCGGAAGTGGCCGGCGGCGGCCAGGTAACCCCGCCGCGCCGCGACCGGGTCATCGGCGTCCAGGGCCCGGTCGGCCGCGACGATGGACCGCTCCCCGGCGAGCCGGGCCGACCGTTCCGTCCGGACTGTCATGGTGCGCCTCCCGGGTGGCCGGATGCCGGCCGGATCCGCGGCCGGCGACGCCGGCCCCCGGAGCAGTCTGCGCACGAGCCGTCTCAGGGCACTTTCATCCGGTGACAGCGCGGTGAGAGCGGGCCGTGCCAGATTGGCCTGACGCACCCGGCCCGGTGGGCCGGCGGGACCGAGAGGACGAGGCGGATGACCCGGCTGTTACTCAAGGACGAACTGCTCGATGCCCAGCTGATCCGCGCGGTCGGGGCCGCCGGCCACCACGGCGCCGATCTGGGCGAGGCCCTGCAGGCCGTCCGGGGTCTGGACGAGAGCGACCTGGACGCCTGGTACGCCGCCTGGAACACGCTGGGAGAACGCGTGTTCGCCTTCGCCGAGGAGCAGGAACGGGCCGGCCACCGGATCGCCGCCCGGGACGCGTTCCTGCGCGCCTGCACCTACCTGCGCACCGGCGGCTCGATGCTCTACCGCGCCCCGGTTGACCCGCGGATGGTGCACAGCAACACCCGGCAGACCGAGGCCTTCCGCCGGGCCGCGGCGCTGCTGGACACCCCGGTGGAGACCGTGCAGATCCCGTTCGAGGGCACGACGCTGCCCGGGTACTTCCTCCGGGCCGCCGATGAGTCCGGGGTGCGCCGGGCCACCGTCATCGGGCTGGGCGGGTACGACGGCACCGCCGAGGAGTGCTACTTCTACTTCGCCGCGCCGGCCCTGGCCCGTGGCTACCACGTGCTGCTGTTCGACGGTCCCGGGCAGGGGGCGGCACTCCTGCAGCAGGGCCTGACCATGCGCGCGCAGTGGGACACGGTGATCACTCCGGTGGTCGACTTCCTGCTGGCCCGGGACGATGTCGACCCGGCCCGGATCGCCCTGGCCGGGCTGTCGCTGGGCGGATTCCTCGGGCCGCGGGCGGCGGCCGGCGAGCACCGGCTGGCCGCGCTCATCGCCGACTCCGGCGCCTACGACATGTACGGCGGCGCCCTGGACCGGATGCCCAAGCCGCTGGCCCACGGCTTCGAAATGGGCCAAAAGATGGCCCGGGTCGCGTTGGGCGAGATCCTCGACGCCATGGCCCGGAAGCCGACGGCCGGCTGGAGCCTGCGCCGGGCCCTCGTCGTGCACGGGATCGACAGCCCGCTGGCCTACCTCGACGTCCTGAAGGACTACCGGCTCGACGGCTACGCCCAGGCCATCACCTGTCCCACCCTGGTCACCCACGCCGAAGGTGACGCGATCGGCGCGTCCGCCCCGCAGACCTTCGCGGCCCTGACCGTCGCGGACAAGGAATTGATCACCTTCACCGCGGCCGAGGGCGCCGACGACCACTGCGAGGCCGCCGCCCGGACCCTGTTCGACGCGCGGGCGTTCGGCTGGCTGGACGACCGGCTGCATCCGGAGGTCACGGCCTGACCCGACCGGCCGGCCCTGCCGGCCAGCCGGACGTCGGGGTGCGGCCCTCCCGGACGGCCTGAGCCCGTTCGTCCGGCGGGCCGCGCCCGGCCACAGCATCCGCACAGCGCGGCCCCGCCGCCGACCCAGGTCCGTCCGACACCGTCAGCACCATGACTGCGACGCTGACCGACGGCCGCGCCGGGGATGCCGCCCCGGAGGGTGAGCCGCACCGGCCCCGGACCCGGACGACCCTGGACATCGTCGTCCCGGTCTACAACGAAGAACTGGACCTGCCCCGCGGCGTGGCGCGGCTGCACGACTACCTCACGGCCCAGGTGCCGATGACGTTCCGGATCACCATCGCGGACAACGCCTCCACGGACGGGACGGCGGCGATCGCCGACCGGCTGGCCGCGGAGTTCTCCGAGGTCCGCGCGGTGCACCTGCCGGAGAAGGGACGCGGCCGGGCCCTCAAGCGGGTGTGGCTGGACTCCGACGCCGACGTCCTGGTCTACATGGACGTCGACCTGTCGACCGACCTGTCGGCGTTGCTCCCGCTGGTCGCCCCGCTGGTCTCCGGCCATTCCGACCTGGCCATCGGCACGCGGCTGCACCGCGGCTCGCGGGTGGTGCGCGGCCCCAAGCGCGAGATCATCTCGCGTTGCTACAACCTCATCCTGCGCGGCACGCTGGCCGCCCGGTTCTCCGACGCGCAGTGCGGCTTCAAGGCGATCCGCCGGCCGGTGGCCCAGCAGCTGCTGCCGCTGGTGCAGGACACCGGCTGGTTCTTCGACACCGAGCTGCTGGTGCTGGCCGAGCGCTCCGGGCTGCGCATCCACGAGGTCCCGGTCGACTGGACCGACGACCCCGACTCGCGGGTCGACATCGTGCAGACGGCCAAGGACGACCTGCGCGGGGTCTGGCGGGTGGGCCGGGCGCTGGCCGGCGGTCGCCTGCCGCTGTCCGACGTCCGCCGCCAGCTCGGCCGGGGATCGCTCGATCCGGCCACTCCCGGGGTGCCGACCGGGATGACCAAGCAGATCGTGCGCTTCGTCGCGGTCGGGGTCGCCAGCACCCTGGCCTACCTGCTGCTGTTCTTCCTGTTCCGGCTGGGGATGGGTGCGCAGGTGGCCAACTTCCTCGCGCTGGCCATCACCGCCGTCGCCAACACGGCCGCCAACCGGCGCCTGACCTTCGGCATCCGCGGCCGGACGGGCGTCGCCCGGCATCAGCTCCAGGGCTTCGGCGTCTTCCTGCTCGGCCTGGCCATCACCAGTGGCTCACTGGCGCTGCTCACCGCCGTCAGCCCGACGCCGAGCGTGCCCGTCGAGGTCGCCGTGCTCGTGCTGGCCAACCTGCTGGCCACCGTCGTCCGGTTCGTGCTGCTCCGCGGCTGGGTCTTCCGGTCCGCGACCCCGCCCGTCCATCCGGACCCCGTCCCCGACGACCTCGCACCCAAGGAATAAGACATGTCGACACTGACCGCCGACCCGGCCGCCCCCCGCCACGACGGCGGGGGGCCGCCCCCCGGACCGGCCCCCCGGCCCCGGTCCTGGCCGGCCCGCCTGTTCCTCGGGCCGGCCGATGACCCCCGTTGGGCCCGGCCGGCACTGTGGGGACTGCTCGCCGTCACCGCGGTGCTGTACCTGTGGAACCTGTCGGCGTCCGGCTACGCGAACGACTTCTACGCCGCGGCGGTGAAGGCCGGGACCGAGGACCTCAAGGCGTGGCTGTTCGCCTCGCTCGACTCGGCCAACGCCATCACCGTCGACAAACCGCCGGCCTCGATCTGGCTGATGGCCCTGTCCGGGCGGATCTTCGGCTTCAGCTCGTTCTCCATGCTGCTCCCGCAGGCCCTGCTCGGGGTCGGAACGGTGGCGCTGGTCTGGGCGGCCGTCCGCCGCTGGTCCGGTGACGCCGCCGGCCTGATCGCCGGTGCGCTGGTGACCCTGACCCCGGTGGCCGCGCTGATGTTCCGGTTCAACAACCCGGACGCGCTGCTGGTGTTCCTGATGACGCTGGCCGCGTACTTCGTGGTTCGGGCGGTCGAGACCGAGCGAGGCCGGACCGCGCTGCGCTGGCTGCTGCTGGCCGGCGTCGCCCTGGGCTTCGCCTTCCTGACCAAGATGCTCCAGGGCCTGATCGTGCTGCCGGCGTTCGCCCTGGCGTACCTGGTCGCCGGCCGCGCCCGGCTGTGGACCCGGATCTGGCACCTGCTCGCCGCCGGCGGTGCGCTGATCGTCTCCGCCGGGTGGTACGTCCTGCTGGTGTCCCTCTGGCCGGCCGACTCCCGGCCGTACATCGGCGGCAGCACCGACAACTCGCTCTGGCAGCTGGCCATCGGTTACAACGGGCTCGCCCGGATCTTCGGCCGGGAGAGTGCGGCCGCCGGCGGGACCGGCGGCTTCGGCGGGGGTGGCGGCGGGTTCGGCGGGAACGCCGGCTTCGGTGGCTCGACCGGGCTGGGCCGGATGTTCGGCACCTCGTTCGGCACCGAGATCTCCTGGCTGCTGCCGGCCGCGCTGATCGGTCTGCTGGCCGGGCTGTGGTTCACCCGGCGGTTCCCCCGCACCGACCGGATCCGCGCCGGGCTGATCCTGTGGGGCGGCGCGATGGTGGTCTCGGCCCTGGTCTTCTCCTTCATGGAGGGCACCATCCACCCGTACTACGCGGTGGCCCTGGCCCCGTTCATCGCCGCGACCGTGGCCATCTCCGGGCGCGAGCTCTGGCGCGGCCGGGACCATCACGTCGTCCGGTCGATCCTGGCCCTGATGATCGCCGCCACCGGCGTCTGGTCGTTCGTGCTGCTCTCCCGGGACAGCTCGTGGTTGCCCTGGCTGCGCTGGGTCGTGCTGGTCGGCTCGTTGCTCGGCGGCGCCCTGCTCGTGGTCTCGGCCGGGGCGTGGCGGCGGTTCGCCGTCGTCGGGCTGCTGGTCGGCTCGTTGACCGCACTCTCCGGGACGGCGGCCTGGACGGTCGCGACCGCTGCGACCGCCCACTCGGGATCCATCCCGACGTCGGGGCCCGCGGGCTCATCGGCCGGCGGCTTCGGCGGGGGTGGGCTGCGCGGCGGTTTCACCGGCGGTACCCGCCCGGACGGCTCGGCGGCCGACGCGGGCACGACCGGCGGCCAGGCTCCCGCCGGCACCACCGACGGCCAGGCGCCGACCGGCGGCTTCGGGGGCGGAGGCGGCACGGTGAGCACGGACCTGATCAACCTGCTCGACGCGACGACCACCCGCTGGTCGGCGGCGGTGTCGGGGGCGCAATCCGCGGCGCCGTACATCCTGAACACCGACACCGCGGTGATGGCGATCGGCGGCTTCTCCGGCGACCCCTACCCCACCCTCGCGCAGTTCCAGCAGTACGTGGCCGACGGCGACATCACCTACTACATCTCCGGCGGCGGCGCGGGGGGCGGCCCGGGCGGCCGCGACGGCACGAACTCGGCGATCGAGGAGTGGGTCCAGGCGAACTACACCGCGACCACCGTCGGCGGCGTCACCGTGTACAACCTGCTCCAACCGACCGGCTGAATTCGCGCTTGACCCTGACGCGGCGTCAGGCTCCATCCTCGATGACGTCCGGGTGATCGGAACCCGGACGTCGTCGAAGGAGAGCGGATGAGTTACTCGGTCGGCCAGGTGGCCGAGCTGGCAGGGGTGACGGTCCGGACGTTGCACCACTACGGCCAGATCGGTCTGCTGGAACCCCGGGACCGGACCTCCGCCGGCTATCGCCGGTACTCGGAGGACGACCTGGACCGGTTGCGGCACATCCTGTTCTACCGGGAACTCGGCTTCTCCCTCGACGACATCGCGACCATCCTGGCCGATCCCGGTGCGGGCACCGGCGCCCACCTGCGACGGCAGCGTGAGCTCCTGACCGACCGGATCGGCCGGCTGCAGGCGATGGTCGCGGCCGTCGACAAGGAACTGGAGGCCCACACCATGGGAATTCAACTCACGCCCGAGGAGAAGTTCGAGATCTTCGGGCCGAACTATAGCGAGGACTACGAGACCGAGGCGGAGCAGCGCTGGGGTGACACCGACGCCTGGAAGCAGTCGCAGCAGCGGACGTCGACGTTCACCAAGCAGCAGTGGATCGAGATCAAGGAGGCCGGCGACGACCTCAACCGACGGCGCGCCGCGGCGATGACCGGGGGCGCGACCCCGGACAGCGTCGAGGCGATGGATCTGGCCGAGGAGCACCGCGCCGCGATCGAGACGTTCTACGACTGCGGGTACGCCATGCACCGCGGTCTGGGCGACATGTACGTCGCCGACGAGCGTTTCACCCGCACCTACGAGGTTCTGGCGCCAGGCCTGGCCCAGTGGCTGCGGGACGCGATCCACGCCAACGCCGACCGGCACCAGGCGTAGGCGGCACGGTCCCGGTGGCGCCGGGACCCGGTTCGGTGTGAACAACCCCGCGCACCCCGCACTCCCGTGCGGTGAGGCCCGGGTTTTCTCAGCCCACCAACCGGGTCCGGG
>NZ_JBMDXT010000393.1:0-5827 GCF_048594475.1 Nakamurella sp.
GCCGTGCTGCCACGAGGCCATCACCGCGTCCGGGTCGGTCACCCAGTCGACGGCCTTCATCAGCTCGTAGCCTTCGCCGTAGGCCTGCATGATGCCGTACTCGATGCCGTTGTGGACCATCTTGACGAAGTGCCCGGCGCCGACCGGGCCGGCGTGCACGAAGCCGCCGGCCGGCGGCTTGAGCGAGTCGAAGATCGGTTGGGCGACCGCGACCGCGTCCGTCTCCCCGCCGACCATCAGCGCGTAGCCCTCGGTCAGGCCCCAGACCCCGCCCGAGACGCCGCAGTCCAGGTAGCGGATGCCCTTCGGGGCCAGCGCGGCGGCGTGCGCCTGGTCGTCGACGTACTCGGAGTTGCCGCCGTCGATGATCACGTCGCCGGCCGCGAGCAGCTCGCCGAGCGCGGCGACCGTGGCCCGCGTCGGTTCCCCGGCCGGGACCATCACCCAGACCACCCGCGGCGACCCGTCCGTGCCCAGGGCCGCGACGAGCGCCTCGAGCGAGTCGACGTCGCGCGGCGAGGCCGGGCTCCGGTCGAACCCGACCACCTGGTGGCCGTCCTGGCGCAGCCGCTGCGCCATGTTGCCGCCCATCTTGCCGAGACCGATCAGTCCGAGCTGCATGGTGACCCTTCCGGAGGATGCGAGTGGGTGGTCAGCCGGGCAGGCGTGCCGGCATGACGAGGTACCGGTACGCCGGGGTGGCGTCGCCCACGCCGTCGGCGTCCACGTCCGGCGAGCCGGTCGCGGCCGCCTCGCCCGCATCGGACGCCGCGTCGCCGTCCGACGCGGCAGCGGGCACCGGCACCAGCAGGGCGGGCCGGGCCGAGGTGGTGAACGAGATGCGGACCCGCTCGGCGTGCACCACGCCCAGGCCGTCGAGCAGGTAGGTCGGGTTGAACGCGATGAGCAGTTCGTCCCCGTCGACGTCCGCGGGCAGGTCCTCCTCGGCCCGTCCCTCGTCGTCCCCGCCGGCTGTGAGCGTCAGCGAGCCGGCCCCGACCTGCAGCCGCAGGTGGTGGCCGCGGTCGGTGACCAGGGCGACGCGCTTGATCGACTCGCCCAGCGCGGCGACCGGCACCTCGACGCTGGTCGTGTGCGAGGTGGGCAGCAGCGAGCGGTACTTGACGAACTCGACGTCCAGCAGCCGCACCGTGGTGCGCCGGTCCCCGGCCTGCAGGCCCAGCAGGCCGTCGCCGAGGGCGACGGTGACCAGCTTGGCGCCGCCGAGCGTCTTGGCCGCGTCGGCCAGCGTGCGGGCCGGCACGAGCACGGCGGTGGACAGCTCGGCCCGGTCCGGTCGCCAGCCGAGCTCGCGGACGGCCAGCCGGAACCGGTCGGTGGCGGACAGGGTCAACCGGTCGCCGTCGATCTCGATGCGGATGCCGGTCAGCATCGGCAGGGTGTCGTCCCGGCCGGCCGCGATCACGGTCTGGGCCACGGCCTCGGCGAACTCGCCGGCGTCGACCGAGACGGAGGCGTCGGGCATCTGCGGCAGCGGCGGGTAGTCCTCCACGGGCATGGTCGGCAACGTGAACCGGGCCGACCCGGCGACGATGCTGACCTTGGGCCCGATGACGGCCAGGTCGACCGGCTTCGCCGGCAGCGCCCGGGTGATCTCGGCGAGCAGCCGGCCGGAGACCAGGACGCGGCTGGTGCCGGCCCCGGACGCCGGGTCGGCGTCGAGCTCGTCCAGCGAGTCGACCGACAGCGTGGCCCGGGTCGAGACCTCGTAGTCGAAGCCGGCCACGGTCAGCGTCGAGCCGTCGACCTCGAGCAGGATGCCGCCGAGAACCGGCACCGGTGGGCGGGCCGGCAACGACTTGGCGACCCAGGCGACGGCGTCGGCGAGATCGTCGCGGGCGACGCGGAACTTCATCGAGACCTCCATGAGTCGCGTCCGGGCGATCCAGGTGCGGGCAGGGGACGGGCGGCCGCCGGTGCGGCGGCGGGCGGGCGGGTCATCACCGGGACGTGACCGGGTGAATCACAACGTTCGCGGGCCGGGCGCAGGCAGGGCGTCCACCGTACGACCAGC
This sequence comes from Nakamurella sp., assembly GCF_048594475.1. NCBI lineage: Bacteria > Bacillati > Actinomycetota > Actinomycetes > Nakamurellales > Nakamurellaceae > Nakamurella > Nakamurella sp. The sequence continues at coordinate 2,036 of NZ_JBMDXT010000393.1, forward strand.
GACCGGCGGCCGGCGCGGCGGGGGTGTGATTCGCCGATCCATCCCCAAGCCTGTTGTTCAAAGGATCTCCTGAAGAGAAATATCCAGTAGCAGTAGTAAGCGGTGTGGACGGTGTGGATCGGGGCCCGTCCCCGCAGGCGGCGTCGCGTGTCGCGGACGTGGACAGCACGGGGACGGCAGGCGGAACGACTGCGGGCCGGTGTGGACGGCCGGCGGCGAATTCTTGTTGTCCCCGCCCTGTCCCCGGCTGTCCACAGAGTTGTCCACAGATTGTGCATGGTTGTCCGAGGAGGGTGCCGGGGTCGCCGGGGTCGCCGGACGGGTGGTCGCCGGGCCGGACCGGCCCCGTGCGCATGTCGTCGGGCGGTCGCGTCGACCGGGCGCGGTCGGGCCCGCCCGGGAGGCGGCGGGATCCTGCCGGGGTGGTCTGCGCGGGCCACGACGATGTGCCGAGGCCGAGCCGGCAGGTGGGTCGACAGCGGGGCCGGGTGGGGCCCGTCCGGTGACGCGGCGGGCGCCCGGCGGGCCGGCCGGACGTCACCGGCGGCCGCGCTCCCGGATCCGTGCGGTGAGTTCCTGGACGTGGTCATAGGTCTGCCGACGCTCGGCGAGTTCGGTACGGATCTTCTTCGTCGCGTGCATGACGGTGGTGTGGTCGCGGCCGCCGAACGTCGCCCCGATCTTGGGCAGCGTCAGGTCGGTGAGCTCGCGGCACAGGTACATGGCGATCTGCCGGGCGGTGGCGATCTGCTTGGTCTTGATCGGCCCGCACAGCTCGTCCAGCGTCACGTCGAAGTACTCGGCGGTGACGGCCATGATCGTGGCCGCGTCGATGTCGTTGGAGACCGGGTCGCGGATCAGGTCCCGCAGGACGATCTGGGCCAGGGCGAGGTCGACGGCCTGCTTGTTCAGCGAGGCGAACGCGGTGACCCGGATCAGGGCGCCCTCGAGCTCCCGGATGTTGCGTTCGATCCGGCTGGCGATGAACTCCAGGACGTCGTCGGGGGCGTTCATCCGGTCCAGGGCGGCCTTCTTGCGCAGGATCGCGATCCGCGTCTCCAGCTCCGGCGGTTGGATGTCGGTGATCAGACCCCACTCGAAGCGGGTCCGCATCCTGTCCTCCAGCGTCTCCAACCGCTTGGGCGGCCGGTCCGAGGAGATGACGATCTGCTTGTTGGCGTTGTAGAGGGTGTTGAAGGTGTGGAAGAACTCCTCCTGGGTGCCCTCCTTGCCCTCGAGAAACTGGATGTCGTCGACCAGCAGGACGTCGACGTCGCGGTAGCGGCGCTGGAAGGCGACCTTGCGGTCGTCCCGCAGCGAGTTGATGAAGTCGTTGGTGAACTCCTCGCTGGAGACGTACCGCACCCGCATCCCGGGGAAGAGCCGCTGGGCGTAGTGGCCGATCCCGTGCAGCAGGTGGGTCTTGCCCAGCCCGGAGTCGCCCCAGATGAACAGCGGGTTGTACGCGACCGCGGGCGCCTCGGCGACGGCCACCGCGGCGGCGTGCGCGAATCGGTTGGACGAGCCGATGACGAACGTCTCGAAGCTGTACTTCTCGTTGAGCCGGCTCTGCGCCGTGCTCTGCGGGGCCTGGTCCCGGCGGGTCTGGTAGGTCGGCCAGATCTCGGTGACGGTGGCCAGGCCATCCACGTCGGGATCGGCGCCGACCCCGGTGAAAGCGGGTTCGGCCGCGGGGTCGGCGAGCGGATCCAGCGCCGCGGTGCCGTCCTGGCCGTCGTACTCGTCCCGACCGTCGAAGTCGTCCCGGCCGTCCGCGGTGTCGCCGCGGGACCCGGCGTGCGGGTAGGCGGGCAGGGGGCGGCCACCCGAATCGGGTCGGTAGGCATCCGCCCGGCCCCGCGGACCCGGGCCGACCGGCCGTCCCCCGTTGACCGTCCCGGCCGGTGCGGATCCGATGCCCTGGTCGCGGGGGTACCGCCGGTCGGGGGCCGGCGCGACGGGCTCCTCGGACACGGTCACCGCCAGCTTGATCGGCAGGCCCAGGTGGCGGGAGAGCGTGCTGGCGATCGCGTCCCGCAGGCTGCGCTCGATCGCCTCCTTGGCGAATTCGGACGGCGCGGCGAGTAGCGCGGTCGAGCCGAGCAGGCCGACCGGTTGGGTCAGGCCGAGCCAGGCCTTCTGCTGTTGCGACAGCGTCGGTTCAAGGTCCGCCACCACCAACTGCCACACGGGGAGCAGGAGGTTGTCGCTGTCCTCGGAACTCACTCGGTGCCCCTCATCCCGGTCCTGCCCCCGTACGTCATCCACAGAAGTTGTCCACAGGTGTGGGCAACTCCGGGAGGATAGTCAACGGCCCGCGCCACTCAGACGTGGCGCAGATAGGTCTTGCTCCGGGGGGCTCGGCGATCCCGAGCGGTCGAGGCAGGGACGCTAACAACTTTCGCCGCCTTGCCACAAGGCCGGACGGCAAGCAAGGAGGCGGGACGGCGTGTCGCGATCTTGGACCGGCCGGCCGCCGGAGCCGCTGCCGCCCGGGTACGGATCGGACGTGGGCGGGCGCGTTTGACCGCGGCACCGGGCGTTCCGTACCCTGAACTGTCCCGGTGATCGCCGGTCGGTTCGTGCTGCCCTGAGGCCCGCACGGACGCGCTGTCCGGCGCGGTGGGTCCGACCTGCGAGAACGGACGCAGTATGGGTGCCACCAGTCGTTTTCCGAAGGAGGAGTAGATAGCCGTGAGCAAGCGCACGTACCAGCCGAACAACCGCCGCCGCGCGAAGACCCACGGCTTCCGTCTTCGGATGCGCACCCGCGCGGGCCGCGCCATCCTGGCCGCCCGCCGTCGCAAGGGTCGCGCCGAGCTGTCGGCCTGACGGTCGTCCGGCCGGACGCGCGATGCTTCCTTCCGGCAGCCGGCTGCACACGTCCGACGAGTTTTCCGCCGTGGTCCGTACGGGCCGCCGGTCGGCGTCGGGAAGTCTGGTCGTCCACCTGCTGATCTCCCCGTCCGGGTCCTCATCCGGCCGGGGATCGCGGGTGGGTTTTGTCGTGTCCGGGAAGGTCGGCAACGCCGTGGTCCGGCACCGGGTGACCCGGCGGCTGCGCGTGCTGGTGCGGGCGCTGCTGGCTGAGTGGCCGCCCGGCACCGACGTGGTCGTCCGCGCGTTGCCGGCCGCGGCGACGGCCGGGAGCACCCAGCTCGGCCGGGACCTGCGGGTGGCCGCGGCGAGCGCGCTGCGCAAGGCGCGCGGGTCACGACCGGCCGTCCCGGTGGGGGGCGCCGGATGAGGATCACCCGGTGGCCGGCGGAGGTGCTGGTCGCGCCGATCCGCTTCTACCAGCGGTTCATCACCCCGTACACGCCGGCGACCTGCCGGTACTACCCCACGTGCAGTGCCTACGCGGTGACCGCGCTGCGGACCCGGGGCGCGCTGGTCGGCACCGCGCTGACCGTGTGGCGGCTGCTGCGTTGCAACCCGTGGAGCGAGGGCGGGATCGATCACGTCCCCGCGCACGGCTGGCGGCGGGAACCTGCGCCGCCACCGGGAAGTTCCACCGAGGCCGAGCCGGCGGCCGGCCCCGGGCCCACCGTCTCGGCGCCGACTCCGGCCCGCGACACCGCCGTCCCTGCACCAGCCGCACCACCCGCCGGGAATCCGGCAGACTTGTCCGGTCCCCCGTCATCGGGTGGGCCGGGCACAACGATCAGGAGATTCGCCGCGTGACATTCAACTTCTGGTCCCTGGACTACATCTACTACCCGGTGTCCGGGATCATGTGGATCTGGCACAAGGTCTTCGGGGCGGTGTTCGGGCCCGACCAGGCCGTGACCT
>NZ_JBMDXT010000394.1:0-3514 GCF_048594475.1 Nakamurella sp.
CTGGGCCGGGGTGCGCTGCCCCGGCCGGCGTGCGCCCACCCCGGGCCGGGCGGGTCAGCCGGTGACGGCCAGCGCGGGGGTGCCCGCGACGGCGTCGACGCCGCGCGGACCGTGGCCGTCGTAGACCGCGGACGGCCGGACGATGCGCCCGAGCCGCTTCTGCTCGAGGATGTGCGCGCTCCACCCGGCGGTGCGGGCGCAGGTGAACATCGCCGGCATCATCGCGGCGGGCACGCCGGCGAAGTCGAGGATGACCGCGGCCCAGAACTCGACGTTGGTCTCGATCGCGCGGTCCGGCCGGCGCTCGCGCAGCACGGCCAGCGCCGCCTGCTCCAGTGCGGCCGCGGCCTCGTAGCGGGGCGCGTTCAGCTCCCGGCAGGTCCGCCGCAGCACGCGGGCCCGCGGGTCCTCGGCGCGATAGACGCGATGGCCGAAGCCCATCAGCCGCTCGTGGTTGTCCAGGATGCGGGTGACCAGACCGTGCGGGTCCCCGCTGGCCTCCACCTCCTTGACCATCGGCAGGACGCGGGCCGGTGCGCCGCCGTGCAGCGGGCCCGACATCGACCCGATCGCGCCGGCGATGCTGGCCGGCACGTCGGCGCCGGTCGAGGCCACCACCCGGCCGGTGAACGTGGAGGCGTTCATCCCGTGCTCGGCCGCCGAGACCCAGTAGGCGTCCAGCGCCTTGACCCGGACCGGGTCGATCTCGCCGGTCCAGGCCAGGACGAAGCGCTCGACCACGCCGGCGGTGTCCGCGAGGTCGTCGGCCGGGACCGCGGGCCGTTCGCCGCGCGCCGAGTGCGCCGCGTAGGACAGCACCGCCGCGGTCGTCTGGGCCAGGTGGTCCCGGGCCTGCTCGTCGCTGATGTCGAGCAGTGGGCCGAACCCGCGGGCGGGCGCCAGCAGCGGCAACGACGCCTGTACGTCCACCCGGACGTCGCCGGAACGGAACGCCGGCGGGGCCGTCTCCACGGGCAGCCGCGCGCCGAAGGCATCGTCGACGAGCAGGGCCCAGGCGTCCTCGAAGCCGACGCGGCCCACGAGATCCTCGATGTCCACGCCGCGGTACCGCAGGGATCCGCCGTCGCGGTCGGGCTCGGCAATGGCGGTGTGGAACGCGACCACACCCTCCAGGCCCGGAACGAAACCATTCGCTGCCATCTGTACCTCCACGCCGAGGGTGAGCCGGAGCGCCGGTGCGCCGGGGATGGGCCGAGCCGGAAAGCGGTCCGCGTCCGGCCCCGGTCGGGGGCCGGTCGGCGGGCGTGACGCGCTGGTGGGCGGCGCCTCACGGTCACCTCACAATGCCTGCGGTCCCGGCGGTAGGGCCAGCCCTCGAAAGGTGGCCTTGGTCACGCCTTTACCGTCGGTGGCGGGGTGGTCGGGGCCGCCGGAGGCCCGGCGTAGCGTCGGATCGGGCGCGACGGCCCGACGGGCGGGCCGCTCGGTGGACGCGATTGAGGACGATCACGATGCAGCATGACGAGACGGACCGGACGCGGATGGACGCCATGCGCGAGGACTACTCGCTGGCCGGGCTGGCCGAGGAGGACCTGGCCGCGGACTGGGTCACCCAGTTCGACCGCTGGCTGCACGACGCGATCGTCGCCCGGTTGCCCGAGCCCAACGCGATGGTCCTGGCGACCGCCTCCCCCGTCGGCGAGGTGGCCAGCCGCAGCGTGCTCTGCAAGGGCGTCGACGAGGCGGGGGTCGTCTTCTACACCAACCTCGGCTCGGACAAGAGCCGCGACCTGACGGCGAATCCACGCGCCGCGGCGACCTTTCCGTGGATCGGGCTGCAGCGGCAGGTGCACGTGCGCGGTTCGGTGGAGCGGGTGTCGCCCGAGCTGACCGAGCAGTACTGGGCGACCCGCCCGCGCGCCTCGCGGTTGGGCGCCTGGGCCAGCCCGCAGTCGTCGGTGCTGCCCGACCGGGCCGAGCTCGAGCGGTTGCAGGCCCAGGTCGCCGACCGGTTCGGCGGGTCGGTCGACGATGCCCCCGACGCGAGAGTCGTTCCGCTGCCGGACTTCTGGGGTGGGTGGCGGATCGTGCCGGAGACCGTCGAGTTCTGGCAGGGCCGGCGCTCGCGGCTGCACGACCGGCTCCGGTTCCGCCGGACGGACCGGGGCTGGGTCGTCGAGCGTCTGGCCCCATGACGCCCCGGCCGCCGACCGACGACATCGACGACCCCGATCCCGACCCGGTCCGGACCGCGCCCGCGACCACCACCGCCGGACCGTCCGCCGCTCCGGCCGGGGACGACCGGGCCGGGCCCGGGGTGGCCGTGCCCACCGCGGCTGCGACGCCCGGTGACCTCCCGGGCGGGGACGATCCGGTCGGGGACGATCCGGGCAGGGACGATCCGGCCGGGGACGGTCCGGACGGGACCGCGCCGGCGGCGCCGGCACGGTCCTGGCGCCGGGTCGGCCCGGACCTGCGGCCGCTGGGCGTGCCGGCCTACCGCCGGCTGTTCATCGGGCAGGTCTTCACCGTGGTCGGGTCGATGATCACCGCCGTCGCCGTGCAGCAGCAGGTGTTCGACCTGACCGGCAGCTCGGCCTGGGTGGGGTTCGCCTCGCTGGTCGCGCTGGTCCCGCTGGTGATCTTCGGCCTGCTCGGCGGGGCGATCGCCGATACCTACGACCGGCGCACGCTGCTGATCATCACCTCGACCGGTATCGCGGTGACCAGCGTCGGGCTGTGGCTGGCCGCGCTGGGGGGCAGCGAGTCGGTGTGGACCGTGTTCGCCCTGCTCGCGCTGCAGCAGGCGTTCTTCGCCGTCAACCAACCGACCCGCAGCGCGATCATCCCGCGCATCGTGCCGGTCGACCTGGTGCCGTCGGCCAACGCCCTGGGCATGACGGTGTTCAGCATCGGGGTGATCGTCGGCCCGCTGCTGGTCGGCGTGCTGATCCCGCTCGTCGGCCTGGCCTGGCTCTACTTCATCGACGCGCTCACGCTGGTCGCGATCCTGTACGCCGTGCTGCGGCTGCCGCCGATCCCGCCGCTGGGCGGTCGGCGGGGGCGGGCCAAGGTCGTCGACGGCCTGCGCTACCTCTGGCTCAAGCCCCTGCTGCTGATGACGTTCGTCGTCGACATCATCGCCATGGTCTTCGGCATGCCCAGAGCCCTGTTCCCGCAGATGGCGGAGGAGACATTCGGCGGGGCGGTGGGCGGCGGCTACCAGTTGGGCGTGCTGAACGCCGCGTTGGCCGTGGGTGCCCTGATCGGCGGGCTCACCGGTGGCTGGATCCACCGGGTGCATCGCCAGGGCATCGCGATCGTCGCTGCCATCGTCCTCTGGGGCGCCTCGATGGCGTCGTACGGGTCCACCTCGATCCTCTGGCTGGCCGCGATCTTCCTGGCCGTCGGGGGCTGGGCCGACCTGGTCAGCGCCGTCTACCGGTCGACGATCCTGCAGGTCAACGCGACCGACGACATGCGCGGCCGGATGCAGGGCGTGTTCACGGTGGTGGTGGCGGGCGGACCCCGGGTGGCCGACCTGGTCCACGGC
>NZ_JBMDXT010000395.1:0-5012 GCF_048594475.1 Nakamurella sp.
CCTGATGCTCGATCTCGGCGTGGGTCCGGCTGATGGCGGCGCCCGCGTCGGCGCCCAGCGCGCGGTCCATCAGCGGCACCAGGAGCCGCTCGTCGGCCCGCTCGTGCGGGATCACGTCGGACTCCAGCCGGTCGAGCAGGCCGCGCACCGGGCGCAGGTCCGGCCGGTGGGTCGACAGCGCGTCGGCGACCGCCCGGATCCGTTCGACGACGGGTTTGGCCGCGTCGTGCTCGGCCCGCAGCGCGACCGCGGTCGCGACATCCGCGGGCGGCAGGGGCGGGGTGACCGGTCGGCCCGGCAGCACGGCCAGCAGAGCGATGCCGATGGCCAGCAGATCGATGATCTCCTGCGCGACGGCCCCGGCGGCCGGCGGGAGCAGGCCGACGGCGGCGACGACCATCGCGACCAGGGACAGGCCCATGCCCACCAGCACCGCGGCCAGCGCGATGCGCCGGCTGCGGCGGGCGATACCGATCGCCTCGGCCAGCACGCCGATCCGATCGACGGTGAGCACCACGTCGGCCGCCTCCGAGGAGGCGGACGCGCCCCGCACCGCCAGGGCGACCCCGACACCGGCGGCCGCGAGCGCAGGCGCGTCGTTGATGCCGTCGCCGACCATGATCGTGGGCGTCCGGGCCGACTCCTGCTCGACCACGGCGAGCTTGCCGGCCGGATCCCGATCGGCCAGAACGGCATCCACCCCGACGATCCGGCCGACGGCGTCGGCCACGTCGGCGCGGTCGCCGGTGATCAGCACGGTGCGCCCGATCCCCGCGCGCCGCAGCTGCCGGAGCATCCGCGGGGCGTCCGGGCGCAGCTCGTCCTGCAGCACGAGGGCGCCGGCGGGCTCGCCGTCGATCGCCACGAAGACCGTCAGTGAGCCGTCGAGGTCGGCGCGCCGGCGGAGCTGGCGGGCCCAGGCCGGCGGCGTCCCGCCGACCACCCAGGCCGCCTTGCCGAGCCGGACCGGACGGCCGTCCACCCGCCCGCGGACGCCGTAGCCGGGCTCCTCCACCACGTCGTCGGGGGTGACCAGCGGCAACCCGCGCCGGGTGCCGGCGGTGACGATCGCCGACGCCAGGACGTGGGCCGAGACCTGGTCCAGGGACGCGGCCGTCCGCAGGATGTCGTCCGCGTCCCAGCGGCCGCCCGCCGTGACCACGTCGGTCACCTGGGGCCGGCCGCGGGTCAGCGTGCCGGTCTTGTCGAACAGCAGCACCCGGCCCCGGGCCAGCCGCTCCAGGGCGCCGCCGCCCTTGATGATCACGCCCTGGGCCGCGGCCCGGGACAGGCCCGACATGAACGCGATCGGCGCCGCCAGCAGCAGCGGGCACGGCGTCGCCACCACCAGGACGGCGACCGCCAGCACCGGGTCACCGGAGACCAGCCAGGCCAGCCCGGCCACGAGCAGGGTCAGCGGGACGAAGACGATCGCGAAGCGGTCCGCGACGCGGACGAACGGCGCGGACGACGCCTGCGCCTGCTCGACCAGCCGCACGACGCCGGCGTAGGTCGAATCCGCCGCCGCGGCGGTGGTGCGCAGCCGGGTCGGCGGCCCGGCGTTGACCACGCCGCTGCGCACGTCGTCGCCGGCGATGCGCTCGACCGGGAGCGGCTCCCCGGTCAACGCGGACTCGTCGAACACCCCGGCGGTGAGCAGCCGGCCGTCGACCGGGACGATCTCGCCCGGCCCCACCAGCAGCTGCTCGCCGACCGTCACCGCGTCCACCGGGACCACCTCGAACCCGCCGGCCACCGCCCGGCGGGCGGTCCGCGGGGCCCGACCGACGAGCAGGCTCAGCTCGCGCCGGGCCCGGGCGTCCGCCCGGGCCTCCAGCAGCTGCCCGCTGGCCAGCATGACCGTGATCATGGCGCCGGCGAACGGCTCGCCGACCAGCAGCGCGCCGGCCAGGGCGAGCACGGCGATGACGTCGACGCTGAACCGGCCCTGCCGGACCGCGGCGGCCAGCTGGCCCACCGCGACGACCAGGCCCAGCGCGGCTCCGGTCACCCAGGCGACCTCCGCGGCCGTGTCCATCCCCACCAGCCGGCCGGCCAGGCCCACGACCAGCAGCGTGGTCGAGGCGACGAACAGGACCAGTTCGCCGTGGTGGCGCCACCAGGTCATCACCGACTCCTTCCGCGCGGGTGGGTCGCCCGCGTCCCGCGCCACGGGGCGCGGGGCCGGCCGGCGAGCGGGTGTCGCCCCGGCCCGCGCGCGGGACCGCCCGGCCGGCGCGGGTCCGGTTCCAGTCAACGGAGCGTGGCCCGGCCGGCCCAGGGGCGAAGGTCCCGCCGCCCCGGGCCCGGGCCCGGTCACCGCCCAGCGGTCGGCGCCGCGGACCGGGACCGTACCGTGTCGATGGGGGAACCCGAGAGCAGTCGAAAGTGAGGACCGCCGGTGACCATTCGGATCGCTTCGATCGGCTCGATCGGTGCCGCGCCCGTGTCCGGCGCGGCGGCGCGATCGCTGGCCGGCCTGCCCACGACCGTCTTGACGGCGGCGGCCGCGGAGGTGCGGGACGGGGTGTTCGGGTCGCGGGTGACGTTCTCGCCGAAGGTGTTCGTTCCGTTGACCAAGTTGTGCGCGGACCGGTGCGGGTATTGCACGTTCGCGACGGCCCCCCGTCATCTGCCACAGGCGTACCTGACGCCGGTCGAGGTGGATCAGGTGGCCGGGCAGGGCGCCACGCACGGGTGTGCGGAGGCGTTGTTCACGCTGGGTGAGGGGCCGGAGCGGCGGTATCCGGAGGCGCGGGCCTGGCTGGACGAGCACGGGTATTCCTCGACGATCGAGTATCTGGTGGCCAGCGCGGGCCGGGTGCTGACCGAGACGGGGTTGTTGCCGCACGCGAACGCGGGGGCGATCGATCGGGACGAGCTGGCGCGGTTGCGGTCGGTCGCGCCGAGCCAGGGGATGATGATCGAGTCGTTGCGGCCCGACCTGCTCGCGCACCGGGGCGCACCGGACAAGACGCCGGAGCGGCGGTTGGCCACCCTGCGCGCGGCCGGAGAGCTGGCGATCCCGTTCACCACCGGCATCCTGGTGGGCATCGGCGAGACCGAGGCGGACCGGATCGAGGCGTTGCTGGCGATCGCGGCGGCCCATCGGGAGTTCGGGCACGTGCAGGAGGTGATCGTGCAGAACTTCCTGCCCAAGCCGGGCACCGCGATGCGCGACGCGCCCGCCTGCCCGCCCGAGGACCATCTGCGGGCGATCGCGTTGGCCCGGCTGATCCTGCCGCTGTCGGTGCATCTGCAGGCGCCGCCGAACCTGACCGATACCGAACAGCTGGGTGATCTGCTGGGCGCCGGTATCGACGACTGGGGCGGGGTGTCGCCGGTGACGGCGGACCACGTCAATCCCGAGCGGCCCTGGCCGGCGCTGACGGTGCTGCGGGCGGCGACCGAGGCGGCCGGGCACACGCTCGCGCCGCGGTTGACGGTGTACCCGGAGTTCGCGCTGGACCCGGAGCGGTGGTTGGACCCGGCGACCCGGTTCCCGGTGCTGGACCGATCGGATGCGCACGGGTTGTGCCGGGACGACCCCGGTGCGGTGTGGCCGGAGAAGCACGGCGCCGCGGCCAACGTCGGGACCGGCGCCGAGGTGATCCAGATCGGGCGGCGGTCGACGGCCTGGTACTCCGGTGCGGACGTGGCCCCGCCGGTGCTGATTCCCGGCCGGGCGTTCGCCCGCGGCGCGGTGGCGGAGGTGCTCGACGGGGCCCGGGCCGGCCAGGAACTGGGCGAGGACGAGATCGTCACCCTGTTCGCGGCGCGGGGTCCGGAGGTGCCGGCGGTCGCCGAGCTGGCCGACGAGTTGCGCCGGGAACTGGTCGGCGACGACGTGACCTACGTGGTGAACCGGAACATCAACTACACCAACGTCTGCACGTTCCGGTGCACGTTCTGCGGGTTCTCCAAGGGCCCGTTGTCGCTCAACCTTCGGGGCAAGCCGTACCTGCTGTCGTTGGACGACATCGCGCAGCGGTCCCGGGAAGCGGTGGAGCTGGGCGCGACCGAGGTGTGCCTGCAGGGCGGCATCCACCCGCACTTCGACGGCAACTTCTACGTCGACGTCGCCAAGGCGGTCCACGAGGCCGTGCCCGACCTGCACATCCACGGGTTCACCGCGCTGGAGGTCCACGAGGGCGCCAAACGGCTGGGCGAACCCCTGGTCGACTACCTGCGGCGGCTGCAGGCCGCCGGCCTCAAGACGCTGCCCGGAACCGCCGCGGAGATCCTGGACGACGACATCCGGGTGGTGATCTGCCCGGACAAGATCACCACCGACGAGTGGTTGGAGGTGCACGAGGCCGCGCACTCGGTCGGGCTGCGCAGCAATGTCACGATCATGTTCGGATCGGTCGAACGGCCCCACCATTGGGCCCGGCACCTGCTGCGGACCCGGGCGCTGCAGCGCCGCACCGGCGGGTTCACCGAGTTCGTGCCCCTGCCGTTCGTGCACATGGCCGCCCCGGTTTACCTCAAACGCGGCGCCCGCCGGGGACCGACCTGGCGCGAAGCGGTCCTGATGCACGCCATCGGCCGCATCGTCTACGCCGGGACGATCGACAACATCCAGGCGTCCTGGGTCAAGCAAGGCCCGATCGGCGCCCGGCAACTGCTGCGCGCCGGCGTCAACGACCTCGGCGGCACCCTGATGGAGGAGAACATCTCCCGCGCCGCCGGCGCCACCCACGGCCAAGGGCTCGACGCGCAGGGCCTCCGCGCCCTCGCCGCCGCCGAAGGCCGGCCGGCCCACCAACGCACCACCCTTTACCAGCGCATCACCACCACCCCCGCGCCCGGCGCCGCCCGGTCCGCCTCGGTCTCCGCCTGACCGATCCACGTCGGTGCTCGCCCGGTCGACCCGCCCGGGCGAGCCCGGCCTCCTGCCCGGCGCGCACCCCGGCCAGCACCTCGGCGACCGGGCCGCGCAGCGGGTGCTCGGGTGCGCCGATCAGCACGGGTGGGGTGGCGTCGGCGCCCGAGTACCACGCGGTGGAGCG
>NZ_JBMDXT010000396.1:0-5827 GCF_048594475.1 Nakamurella sp.
CATCCCGAACGCCAGGATCGCCACCAGGATCGACGCCGCCAACCCGGCCAACGCCGCGAAATGGGCCTTGGTCTTCAACACCCCCAGGAAGATGAAGACCACCGCCAACGGGATGATCGAGACCATCGCCGTCAGGAAAACACTGTCACCGACCGCGGTGACGTCGGGCTGATACGGGGTCGCCATTGAACCTCCACGGGTGGAAATAGCTCGGTCGAGCACAGACGGTGTGACGGCGGGTGAGTGCGTCCGGCGATCGCTGCTCATGGTGTCGGGTGATCAGATTGCGGTCCACTTGAGATGTGCTGTCGTCCCATGCTGATTCCGCATTCCGCGTATGCAGCATGTGGTGCCCGGCCGGCGCTCTGCTAGTCCGCCCGACCCGGCCCGGAGCGCGCCGGATCGGCCGGCGGCGACCCGACGCCCGACTCCAGATAGCCGGAAAGTCCGGCGGCGAGTGCCGCGAGTGTGGCGGCGGCGTGATGATCGGCCAACCAGGATGCGAACAGCGGTGCCGTCATCCGGCCGCCGGCCGTCATGACCGGGACCGGGATCAGATCGAAAGCAGGATCCCCGCAACCGACGGCCACTCCTCGTCCGGCCGCCGCATTCGCCATCGCGACCGGCGGCCAGTCGTATTCCTCCGCCGTCCGGTAAACCAGCCCCTCGTGGGCGGTGGCCTCGTCGATGATGTGCCGGACGTGCCGCCGGCGGTTCGGCAGGATCAGGGCATGCTCGACGAGTCGGTTCAGGGGCACCGACCTGTTGGCGGCCAGATCGTGGGTAGCCGGAACGAACGCGTGCACGGTCCGCCGCGTGAGTACCGAGACCGCGAGGTGTCCGGGCGGGACGTCGTCATCGACGACCAGGTCGGCGTCCGCATCGAGCGATGCATAGACCTTTCCCGCCTCGGCCGACCGCACGGCGAGCGGCGGAAGGCCGCTCGCGGATGCGATGAAGGGCGCCAGCACCTCGTAGGCGGTGACGGCGGACGCCGTGACCTGGACCGCCGTGATTGCGCCGCAGGCGATGTCGCCGGCAAAGGACTGGACATCGGTGGCCGTGGCCAGCAGCGTTCGGGCTCGTGGCAGCAGTTCCCGGCCCGCCGAGGTCAGCACCAGCCGGCCGTCGACGGGCCGGAACAGCACGAGACCGATCTCCCGTTCCAGCCGGTGGAGTTGGCGGGACAGGGACGGCTGGCTGACGTACAGCTCTTGGGCCGCGGCGGTCACCGATCCGGCGTCGGCGACGGCGATGAAGCAGCGCAACAGCCGCAGGTCGACCACGTGCCGGGGACCGGCCGTCCCCGAGGAACGACCGCGAGAAGCATCCTGTTCCATGACCGCCTTTGGGCGTGAGTGGGCCGATGGTGCGGCTACCGTCGACGGCGTCGGTGATGTTCCGGCGGTCAAGGTCGGCACAGGTAGCCCTCCTACAGGCGTAAACGTCGTTGTCGCGGGCCGGCGGTGGGGACGGGCAGCGTGCTGAGGTGGGGAGGCACTGATGCATTTGGTAAGACCAAACGATGTCTTGACCATAGAGCACGGACCGATGCGTGTCCAGAGCCCGCGGCGTATCGGCCGGGGGACGACGGATCGTCGCCGTCCGGTCAGTGGTCACCGCGCGATGACGGACGGTCCGGGCTGAACCGGACCCGTCCGCCGTTCGCGGTGGTCCGTCCGGGGGTGCGGACACCCCCCCACCCCCGCACCGCCGCATCGTCGACCGGTGACCACAACGACCACAACGACGCCAAAGACGAATAGCGGCACTTGTTTTTCCAAGCATCGACGCTCCGCCACGCGACCTTACGGTTTGTCTACCAGCGACTTTCCGAAGGGAGCACCGATGCTCATCGCCCTCGGCTGCGTGATGATCGCAGTTTTCATGTATTTGATTCTCAGCAAGAGAATCGTCCCGGTGATCGCATTGATTCTGGTGCCGATCACCATGGGCCTGGTCGCGACCGGACTCGGCATCGCCGAGGACGTCGAGGGCGGCGTCACCGGCGCCATCATGAAGGCGATCAAGGACTTCGCGCCCACCGCGGCGCTGCTGTTCTTCGCCATCATCTACTTCGGCCTGTTGATCGACGTGGGCCTGTTCGACCCGCGGATGCGCTTCATCCTGCGCGTCGTGGGCAACAACCCGGTCAAGGTCGTGCTCGGCACCGCCCTGCTCGCCGGTGCGGTCTCCCTGGACGGTGACGGCTCCACCACGTTCATCATCACGGTCTCCGCGCTGCTGCCGATCTACCGCCGGCTCGGAATGAGCCCGGTCGTGCTCTGCGTGGTGGCCAACCTGGCCAACGGCGTGCTCAATATCGTGCCCTGGGGCGGTCCCACCATCCGGGCCGCGACGGTGCTGAACGTCTCGCCCTCCGAGCTGTTCAACCCGATGGTGCCGGGCATGATCATGGGCATCATCACGGTCTTCGTGCTGGCCTACTTCCTGGGCCGCAGCGAGAAGAAGCGGCTGATCAAGTCGGGTCTGACCCTGGACACGGTGGCCGCCGAACTCCGCGGCGGCAGCGGTGGCGGCACCGGCACCGCAGTGCTGACCGGCCCGGGCGCCGGGGGCGCCGGAACCGCCACCGGGGGCGACTTCCCGCCGGTCCCGCCGGCCAACCTGAACCTGTCCTCGATCGCCCGCTCCGAGCTGGGCGTCACCGACGACGGCGAGCACTCCGACATGGAGGACGGCCTCGACCCGAACCGCAAGACCCTGCGGCCCAAGCTCATCTGGTTCAACCTGGCGCTGACCGTCGGCCTGCTGGTCTGCCTGGGCCTGGACAAGCTGCCGCTGTCGCTGGTCTTCATGGTCGCCGCCGCGGTGGCCCTGGTGGTCAACTTCCCGAAGCAGAAGGACCAGGCCGAGCGGATCACCGCGCACGCCACGTCCATCGTCTCGGTGGTCGCCATGGTCTTCGCCGCCGCGGTCCTGGTCGGCGTGCTGTCCGGCACCGGCATGGTGACCGCGATGGCCAACGGCATCGTCTCGGCCGTCCCCGAACCGCTGGGCCCGTACTTCGCCGTCATCACCGCCATCCTGTCGATGCCGCTGACCTTCTTCCTGACCAACGACGCGTTCTACTTCGGCATCCTGCCGATCCTGTCGCAGGCGGCCGGCCACTACGGGATCTCCCCGGTCGAGATGGCCCAGGCCTCGATCATCGGCCAGCCGGTGCACATGACCAGCCCCCTGGTCCCGGCGATGCTGCTGCTCATCTCGCTGGCCCGGGTCCAGATGGCCGACCACCACAAGAAGGTCATCTGGCGGGCGGTCGTCTGCTCGATGGTCATGCTGGCCACCGCGCTGGTGCTGGGCGTCATCCCGATCGGCTGACCGTCGGTCCCGCCCACCCACCCCGGCTCTGCCCCGGGCCCGGCGACCTCCGCCGTCGGGCCCGGGGCAGCTCCACATCACATCCCCTCGCCTGCCCGAGCTCTCGTCCCGCTCGACCGCCTCACCTGACCGACCGCGTTGCCTGACCGACCGCCGATCGCGACAAGGAAACGACATGACCGTCACCCACGACGCCCCCGCTCCCTCCGACCAGGACCCCCGCGAGAGCCGCCGCCAGCAGGGCGCGCTCGCCGGCTACCGGGTGATCGACGCCGCCACCGTGTACGCCGGCCCGCTCGCCGCGACCATGCTCGGCGACTTCGGCGCCGAGGTGATCAAGGTCGAACACCCGACCGGCGACTCCGCCCGCACCCACGGCTGGCGCAAACACGGCAAGGGCCTGTGGTGGAAGACCCTGGGGCGCAACAAGCGGACGGTGACCGCCAAGCTGTCCGACCCGCAGGGCCGAGAGCTGTTCCTGGATCTGATCCGCACGGCCGACGTGCTGATCGAGAACTTCCGGCCCGGCGTGTTCGAGAAGTGGGACCTGTCGCCGGAGACGCTGCACGAGATCAACCCGGACCTGGTCATCCTCCGGGTCACCGGCTTCGGCCAGGACGGCCCGTACGCCCAGCGGCGGGCGTTCGGCACGCTGATCGAGGCGATGAGCGGCCTGGCCCACATGACCGGCGAGCCCGACGGGCCGCCCACGCTGCCGCCGTTCGGCCTGGCCGACGGGGTGTCCGCGCTGGCCGGCGCGTACGCGGTCACCATGGCGCTGCTGCACAAGGAGCGCGGTGGTCGCGGTCAGGTGATCGACCTGTCGCTGCTGGAACCGCTGCTGCTCATCCTCGGGCCGTCGCCGTCGGTCTACGACCAGCTCGGTGAGGTGCCCGGCCGGCACGGCAACCGGTCGCCGAACAACGCCCCCCGCAACACCTATCTGACCCGGGACGGCCGGTGGGTGGCCGTCTCGACCAGCTCCCTGTCGGTGGCCGAGCGGGTGCTGACCCTGGTCGGCCACCCCGAGGTGATCGCCGAGCCGTGGTTCAAGTCGGCCGGTGAGCGGGTCGAGCACGCCGACGAGCTCGACGGCTACGTCGCCTCCTGGATCGCCGCCCGGGACGAGGCCGAGGTGGTCGCCGAGTTCGACCGGGTCGGCGCCGCACTCGCCCCGGTGTACACCGTGCACGACTTGATGAACGACCCGCACGTGATCGAGCGGGACATCGTCACGACGGTCGACGACGAGGACTTCGGACGGCTGAAGATGCAGAACGTGATGGTCCGGATGTCCGCGACGCCCGGCGGGATCGACTGGACCGGGCGGGATCTCGGCGCGGACAACGAGGAGGTCTACGTCAAGGAACTTGGCCACGACCTGGACCGGATCCGGGCCCTGCGCGACGCGGGTGTGCTGTGACGGCCGGCCCGCCGGTTCCCGGCGCCGGCCTGATCCGCGGCGAGGATCCGGCGGCCCGGCGCGGCCGGACCGCCCCCACCCGGATCGGCCCGGCCATCCGCTTCCCCGCCCCGACCATCCCGATCGCGAAGGTGCAGCCGTGAGCTTCGATCTGAGCAGTCCGACGAGCTACCTGTTCGTGCCGGGTCACCGGCCCGAGCTGATCGCCAAGTCCCGCCGGTCCGGCGCCGGCGCCGTGGTCATCGACCTGGAGGACGCCGTCGCCCCGGCCGACCGGCCGGCCGCCCGGATCGCGGTCCGCGCCGCGCTGGCCGCCGAACCGGTTCCCGGGCAGCAACTCTGGGTCCGGATCAACGCCCCCGGGACGGCCGACGCGGAGGCCGACCTGACCGCCCTGGGCGACCTGCTCACCCATGCCCGGGTGCCCAAGGTCGACGACCCCGCGCAGATCGACTGGGTGGCCGACCGGGCGCCCCGGCTGGCCGCCACGCTGCCGGCCGTCGAGTCCGCGGCCGGGCTGCTGGCCGCCCCGGCCGTGGCCGCCCACCCGCTGGTCGCCCGGCTCGGCCTGGGCGGGGTCGACCTGGCCAACGACCTGGGCTGCGACGGCAGCCCGGCCGCGCTGGCCTACCCCCGGTCGGTGCTGGTCGTCGCGTCCCGCGCGGCCGGCCTGCCCGGTCCGGTGAACAGCGTCTACGCCCGGCTCGACGATCCGGACGGTCTGCTGGCCCACGCCCGGGCCGCCCGGGCGCTCGGCGTCGGTGCCCAGTCCGCGCTGACCCCCCGGCAGCTGCCGGCGATCCACGAGGTGTTCGGCCTGGCCGCCGAGCGGGTGCGGTGGGCCCGCGAGGTGCTCGGCGCGTTCGAGGCAGCGGGCGGCGCCGCCTGCCGCACCCCTTCCGGCGATTTCGTCGATCTGCCCATCGCCCAGGAGGCGCGCCGCATCCTCGCCGCCGTCTGAGCTCCGGGGCGGGTCGCGTCCGGGGCGCCCCGCCCCGGGCCCCGCGTGTCGATCCCGACGAGCACGTCCTCACTCTGGCCGGTTGAGGGCGTGCTCGT
>NZ_JBMDXT010000397.1:0-2441 GCF_048594475.1 Nakamurella sp.
GCTGCTCCGGGTGCCGTGCCCGGGCTGCGCTGATCCAACACCCACAAAACCGCCCACAACGGACACCAAAACGGGCCTTCGATCAGCGCACCAAACCAGGGCCCGCCACACCGATCACCCAACCCGGGCTGCGCTGATCCAACACCCACAAAAGCGCCCACAACGGACACCAAAACGGGACTTCGATCAGCGCACGCCGCCGGCCGCACAGGCGCCGGCCGCCGGCGGCGGGCAGCAAGCCGGGCGCAGCCCGCGCGGTCAGCGGTGACGCTCGGCCGGCACCCGCCGGCCGAGCTTGGTGTACTCGGCGACGGCGGCGGCCAGCACATGCCGCATGCCCGGCGGCACCCCCTCGATGGCCGCGTCGTAGCCGGCGGCGACGACGACGTTGCGGATGTCCCCGCCGGCCAGCTCCACGGTGGTGCCGAGCAGGTCGGCGTCGATCGGGTCGTCGGGGTCGATCGGGCCGAGCCGGGCCAGATGCGTGACCCAGAGCCGGCGCCGGGTCGGCCCGTCCGGGTCCGGGAAGTGCACGATGAAGCTGAGCCGCCGGCTGAACGCCGGGTCCAGGCTGCCGCGGAGGTTGGTCGTCAGGATGGTGATGCCGTCGAACTGCTCCATCCGCTGGAGCAGGTAGGCGACCTCCTGGTTGGCGTACCGGTCGTGCGCGTCCTTCACCTCGGACCGCCGCCCGAACAGCGCCTCGGCCTCGTCGAAGAACAGCAGCACGTTCAGGCTCTCGGCCTGGTGGAAGATCTTCTCCAGGTTCTTCTGGGTCTGCCCGATGTACTTGTCGACGACGGCCGAGAGGTCGACCCGCAGCACGTCGATGCCCAGTTCGGCGGCGACGACGTGGGCGGCCAGGGTCTTGCCGGTGCCGGGGCTGCCGCTGAACAGCGCGGTGATGCCGCCACCGCTGCCGGCGCCGGCGACGACGAGCCCGCGGGCGATCAGCTCGTCCCGGTGCCGCGCCCACCCGATCACCCCCCGGACGGACCGGTCGCCCCCGTCCGGCAGGACCAGGTCGGCCAGGCCCACCGACCCGTCCGGGGCAGCCGAGCCGGTCAGCTGCCGCGCGACCCGGCGCACCAGCTCGGCGGTGACCGCCGTGCCCGCGGTCGCGGCCAGCCGCGACGACGTGCGGGCCAACTGGTCGACGAGATCGGGCGAGAGCCGGAGCCCGGCCAGCGCACCCGGCGGTGGGGCTTCGCCGCTGATCGCCGCCCAGAGCTGGTCCGACTCGCCGGGCCCGAGCCACGGCGCAGTCACCGGGTAGGGCTGCGCGCGCGTCGACCAGTGCCGGTCCCACGGCGTCGAGCCGACGGCGATCACCGGGACGGGCGGGTCGACCAACACCGGCGGCATCGTGGCCGGCGAGCCGGGTCCCGCCGGGTCGGGGCCGGCGGCCGGGACGAGCCGTTCGGCCCCGTCCAGCACCAGGCACCGGTTGGTCAGCGCGGCCTCGCGCACCGCGAGGCGTACGAACGCCTCCGCGCCGCCGGCGACGTCGGGGGGCACCGTCACGCACAGGCTCCCGACGCCGAGACCGGCCAGCGTCCCGACGACCATGGGCAGACCGGCGCTACCGGGCGGCGAGTGGACCCAGGCGAAGCCGGCGCCCAGCTCCAGCGCGCGGGCCAACTCGGTGGCGCCGGGTAGGTCCAGCGGGGTGGGCGCGACGATCAGCGGTTCGAGCGCACGGTCGGGATGGCGGGCTCCGGCCAGGTGGCTGACGACCCGGTCGGGGCAATGGATCTCCCGGCTGAGCCATGGGCCCGTCGCCCCGATCTCCAGCAGGGCGTGCGCGGCCAGCGGAGCGCCGTCGGCCAGGCGCTCCCGCCCGGGCCCGGACAGGGTCGGCACGCCCAGCAGCTCCAGCGCCAGGCCGATGCTCGGGTGCGCCGGCGCGGACCCGCCGCGCAGCAGTCCGTAGGCCAGCGCGATGTTGCCGTCGAGGTCGGCCGCCGCGGCCACCAGCAGCAGGTCGCGTTCGACGTCGTCGAGCCGGTAGAGCTCGGCCAACGCGGCGAGCCGGTCGGGCTCGGCATCGGCCGGCGTCAGCGCCGCATAGTCCTGCTCGATGACGGCGACCGTCGCGGCCAGCCGGTCCCGGCCGGACGGATCGGCACCGGCCCGCCGCCCGGCGGCGGCCGCCAGCCAGGTGGCGACATCCGTCAGACGACCGATCACCGCACCCCCTCCGCCGGCGGCCCCGGCCCATCCTTCGCCCGGCCCCGCACCCGGGCATCGGGCACCCGCCCTACCCGGTCCCCCGGCGCCCGTCCCGCGCGGATCAATCAGGGGTGTCCTGAAGCATGCGGCTCATCCTTCGCCGCATTCCGTCCCGGACACCCCTCCCGTGCTCGATGGCGGCCTCGCCAGCTCGGTCAACCGGCCCGGCGCGGACGAAGTGCCACCGGGTGCGACGGGTGGGACGGGAG
>NZ_JBMDXT010000398.1:0-2094 GCF_048594475.1 Nakamurella sp.
GGCGACCCTCGGCCTGGCCCGCCGCGCCCTGCTGAGCGAGGCGGTCGGCGCCGCGGTGGCCGATGCGACGGCCTGGGTGCGCGGCACCGGCCGGGCCGCCGTCGGCGATCGGCCCGCGGCCGCCGCACCAGCGGTGGCCACCCCGGTGTCGGGGAGTGATCCGGCCCCGACGGGCGATGCGGCCGAGCTCGGCCGGACCCTGCGGGCCGGCGGGCAGCGGCTGGTGGCGTCCGGTGGCTGCTTCGACATCGTGCACACCGGTCACGTGGCCACCCTGCAGGCGGCCCGCCGCCTGGGCGACCGCCTGGTGGTGCTGGTCAACTCCGACGCGTCGGTGCGCCGGCTCAAGGGCCCCGAGCGCCCGATCGTCGCCCAGGCCGACCGCGCCCGGGTGCTCCGGGCCCTGGACTGCGTCGACGCGGTGCTGGTGTTCGACGACGACGACCCCCGCCGCGTCTTGGCCCAGCTGCGGCCCGACGTCTGGGTCAAGGGCGGCGACTACGGCGGCCTGCCGCTGCCCGAGAGCGAGGTCGTCACCGGGCACGGCGGTCAGATCGTCTTCGTGCCCTATCTGACCGGCCGCTCGACCACCGGCCTCATCGAACGGGCCCGCACTCGCACCGCACCGCCCGTCACCCCCGTCCACGGGCCCTCCGACGGCCCCCCGACCACCTCGACCCTGGAGGAAATCCGTTGACCACCGCATCGCTCGACCGCCCGATCGCCACCGATCTCCGGCCGCTCGGCACCGTCTTCGTCACCGGCGGGGCCAGCGGCCTGGGCGCCGCCGTGGTGGCGGCCGTCGGCGCCGCCGGCGGCACTCCGGCCGTCCTGGACCGCCGGCCGCCGGTGAACGGGACCGTGTACGGGGAGGTCGATCTGGCCGATCCCGACGCGGTGACCGCGGCGGTCGATGCCCTCGTCGACCGGGTCGGTCCGCCGTCGGCGGTGGTGACCGCCGCCGGCATCGACGCGTGCGGCCGGCTGGCCGACGTGCCGGCACAGGAGTGGGAAAGGGTCGTCCAGGTCAACCTGTTCGGCACCGTCCGGGTGATCCGCGCCTGCCTCCCGGCGCTGACCGCCGCCCGCGGCCGGATCGTGACGGTCGCCTCCACGCTCGCGCTGCGCGGGGTGAGCGACGCGACCGCCTACTGCGCGTCCAAGTTCGCCGTCCGCGGCTTCAGCCACGCCCTGGCCGCGGAACTGGCCGGCCAGGTCGGTGTCACGGTGCTGGTGCCCGGCGGCATGCGCACCCCGTTCTTCGACGGCCGGACCGAGCAGTACCGGCCCGGACCGGACGCCGACCTGGCCGACCCGCGGGCCGTCGCCGGTGGGGTCATCACCGCCCTGCGCCAGCCGCCCGGGACCGAGATCCGCGAGCTGCTCATCATGCCGGCCGGCGAGACGTCCTGGCCCTGAGACGCCGTGGTGACGCCGTCCACCGAGGCCGGGCGACCGCCCGGACCGCGGTCGGGACCCGCCTCGCGGCCCCGGATCGGGCCCGGGTGCGGCGACGTGCTGGTGCTCCGCGCTCTCGGGCTGGGAGACGCGCTGACCGCCGTGCCGGCGCTGCGCGGGCTGCGTCGCGGCTGGCCCGGCCGCCGGCTGGTGCTGGCCGCCGACGCGGCCATCGGCGACTGGCTGCGCGGCCTGGGTCTGGTCGACGAGGTCCTGCCGACCCGTGGTCTGAGCCCGCTGCGCTGGCCGCGGCCCGGAATGCTCGGCGACGGTGGGCATCTGGCGGTCAACCTGCACGGCTCGGGACCGCAGAGCCACCTGGTGGGGTCGGCGACCGGCCCCGCGGGGATGGGCGCCTTCCGCCAGCCGGGGGCCGGATTCGACGACGGCCCACCGTGGCGCGACGACGAGCACGAGGTCGATCGCTGGTGCCGGTTGGTGACCGCGGCGGGCGGCCCGTGCGACCGGGCGGACCTGGGGTTGGCGCCGCCGGGCCCGCGCACGGCCGAGATCGTGCTGCACCCGGGGGCGGCGGCGGCGGCGCGCCGGTGGCCGGCCGAGCGCTGGGCGCGCGTGACCGCGGATCTGGTGGACGCCGGCCAGCCCGTGGTGCTGACCGGCGGTCCGGCCGAGATC
>NZ_JBMDXT010000399.1:0-4881 GCF_048594475.1 Nakamurella sp.
CGACCCGGACAGCCGCCACCGCTGCAGCAGCTGGCCGAGCCCGCCGGGCAGCTCCTCGACGGTCAACCCGTACAGCAGGTGGTCCCGCCAGGCGCCGTCGATGTCCAGGTACCGCAGCAGCTCGCCCTCCTGCCGGAAGCCGAGATGCTCGACGACGGCCCGCGACGCCACGTTCTGCGGCGAGATCGTGGCCTCGACCCGGTGCAGCCCGACCGGACCGAAGGCGTGCGCCACCAGCAGGGCGACCGCGGCGGTGCCGACGCCCCGGCCGTGGAAGCGGGAGTCGACCCAGTACCCGACCCACGCCGAGCGCAGGGCTCCGCGCTGGATCCCGCCCAGCGTCACCTGCCCGGCGAAGGTGCCGTCGACGGTGATCGCGAACGGCACCACCTCGCCCCGGCGGGCCCCGACCCGCAGCAGCGTCCGGTGCGCGTGCCACATCGCCCGGCTGTGCCGCTGCTCCCAGGTCAGCTCACTGGTCGCGTCCCACCGGCGGATCAGGGCCTCGTCGCGCAGCCGCGCGTCCTGCCAGGAGCCGAAGTCGCTCCGGCGCAGCGGTCGCCCGACCACCTGCCCGGCCTGCGTCGTCAGCGGCCCCAGCGTGGCCGGCCAGCCCGGGTGCGCCCCGTGGGGGCCGGTCCCGAACGGCGCCGGGCTCATCGATCGGCCCGACGAGAGCGAAGCGCATGCGCCCGCTCGCGCCCGCTCGTCGATCGGCGCCGCCGGCGCTGCCTCATCGCGGCCGGTTCATCCGTCAGGCCCGCTGGGCCAGGAACGACACCGGCACCTCGTGGCCGACCGGCACGGCCGTGGTCTCCTCGTCGATCAGCACCAGGCAGTTCGCCTCGGCCAGGGAGGCGAGCAGGTGGGTGCCGCTGCCGCCCAGCACGTGCACCAGGTACTCGTCCTCGTCGTCGCGCATGAGCTGGCCGCGCAGGAACTGGCGCCGGCCCGGCGGCGAGGTGATCGGCTCCAGGCAGCGGGCCATCACGGTCCGGCGGTACGGGTTCGCCCGGCCGAGCATGATCCGGATCAGCGGCCGGACCACGACCTCGAACACGACCAGCGCCGACACCGGGTTGGCCGGCAGCAGGAAGGTCGGCACCCGGTCCGTGCCCAACAGCCCGAAGCCCTGGGCCGACCCCGGCTGCATGGCCACCCGGGTCAGGTCGAGCGTGCCCAGATCGGCCAGCGCCTCCACGACCAGCTCGGCACTGCGGCCGCCCGCCGCGCCGGAGATCAGCACGACCTCGGACACCAGCAGGCGGGCCTCGACCAGCTCGCGGAGCCGGCGCGGGTCGCTCGGGGCGATGCCGATGCGGGTGGCGTCGGCGCCGGCGTCCCGGGCCGCGGCGGCCAGGGCGAAGGAGTTGACGTCGTAGACCTGGCCCGGCCCCGGGGTGCGGGCCACGTCGACCAGTTCGTCGCCGACCGAGATGATCGACAGCCGCGGCCGCGGATGGACCAGCACCTTGTCCCGGCCGACCGCCGCGAGCAGGCCGACCTGCGCGGCGCCGATGAAGGCCCCCAGGCGCACGGCGACGTCGCCCGGCTGCACGTCCTCGCCGGTGCGTCGCACGTAGCTGCCGGACTCCACCGGCTTGATCACCGACACCCGGGCGCCGCCGCCCTGGGTGTGCGAGCGTGGCACCACCGCGTCGGCCAGGGTCGGCAGCGCCGCCCCGGTCGCCACGTAGACGGTCTGGTTGGGCTGCAGCCGGTGCGGCGTGCGCGCGCCGGCCTCGATCTCGCCGACCACGGGCAGCACCACCGGGTGCCCCTCGGCGGCGATCGCCACGTCCACCGACCGCACCGCGTACCCGTCGACCGCGGCCTGGTCGAACGCCGGCAGCGCGGAGGAGGCCACGACCTCCTCCGCGCAGAGCAGGCCCTGCGCCTCGGAGATGGCGGTCCGCACCGGCGGCGGGGTCACCGCGATCGCCAGCACCCGCTCGAGCTGCTCGGCCACCGATCTCATCGGCGGGCCGCCGGGCAGTTGTCCGGCCAGGGGGTTCATGGTCGCTAACGGTAACGCCCGCGGCGGGTCCGCCGACGCCCCGACACCGGACGAGGGCGGCCTACCGTGGCGACATGTCAACGATCGGGCCGTCCTTACCTGCTGACGTCGCCGGTGCCAAACGGGTGATGCGCGGTCCACTGCTGGCCGCCCGGCGGGCCCGGCCGGCGGCCGAACGGGCGGTGGCCCGGGCCGCGATCGGGCAGCACCTGATGTCCGCGCTGGCCGGGCGCTCGTGCGTGGCCGCGTTCCTGCCGCTGCCGACGGAGCCGCTCGATCCCGCGCTGCTGCCGCGTCTGGCCGGCACGCTGCGCCTGCTGATCCCGGTGGTGACCGGACCGCACCCGTTGGACTGGTGCGAGTACACCCCGGCGACCCGGCCCGGCGAGCTGGGCATCGAGGAGCCGGACGGGCCGCGGCTGGGGCCCCAGGCGATCGGCGACGCCCAGGTCGTGCTGGTGCCGGCGCTGGCCGTGGCCGCCGACGGGTACCGGCTGGGCCGCGGCGGCGGCCACTACGACCGCACCCTGGCGGTACGGGCCCGGTTGCGTGGGCAGCCCGCGTCCGGGCCGTCGGCGGACCCTGCCGCGGCGCCCGGCGGGCCGGACGAGCTGATCGCCCTGGTGTACGACGACGAGTTCGGCCCGGCCGTGCCCCACGACGCGCTGGACCGTCCGGTCACCGCAGTCGTCACCCCCGGCGGCGGGCTGGTCCGGCTCCCCGCCTGACCCCGGACCCCGCGGACCGGGGCGATCCGGCATTTGCGCGGGCCACCGGTTCGGGCGCATCATCGGATCTGGCACTCGACGCTGCTGAGTGCCAGGACGTGCAACCGGCAGCACCGACGACCACCTCGCGCCCGGAGGATCCGTGCCCACCTATCAATACGCGTGCACCGAGTGCGGCCACCGTTTCGAGGCCGTGCAGGCGTTCACCGACGACTCGCTGACCACCTGCCCGGTGTGCAGCGGTCAGCTGCGCAAGGTGTACGGGTCGGTCGGCGTGGTGTTCAAGGGCAGCGGCTTCTACCGGACCGACTCGCGCAACGGCAAGACCACCTCCACCGCGGCGGCCGGCGAGAGCAAGTCCGAGGGCAAGACGGAGACCAAGTCCGAGACCAAGTCCGAGACCAAGCCGGCGGCCAAGAGCGAGTCCTCGGGCGGATCGTCGTCCTCGTCGTCCGCCTCGACCCCGGCCAAGGCGGCCAGCTGATCCCCGGCCCGGTCCCGTCCCGCGGTCGCGCGCACCGCGGGAGACGACCGGGCCTGCCCACCGCCCCCACCCGGGGCCGGCGTCCGGCCGCGATCACGGTCCGGAGGGCGGTGCTGGCCGCGGCCGTCCCGCTGCTCCTGCTGGGCGCCTGCACCGCGCCGGCACCGGCCGGCCCGGCGCCGTCCGCCGACGTGGCCACCGGTCCCACCGCTGCCGCAACCACCGCGCCGGAGGCCGGCGAGCTGCGGGTCGACACCGTGGCCACCGGCCTGGACAGCCCGTGGGGCCTCGACTTCCTGCCCGACGGGCGTGCGGTGGTCACCAGCCGCGACACCGGGACCATCAGCGTCGTCGACGCGACCGGCACCGTCACCGCGGTCGGCACCGTCGAGGGGGTCGACGCGGGCGGGGAGGGGGGCCTGCTCGGCATCGCCGTCTCGCCGGGGTTCGCCACCGACCGGCGCCTGTACGTCTACTACACCGCCGGGCCGGACAACCGGATCGCGACCGTCGAGCTGGTCGACGGCGCGCTGACCGAGCAGCGGGTCGGGTTCACCGGCATCCCCAAGGCCGGCATCCACAACGGCGGCCGGCTGGCCTTCGGGCCGGACGGCCTGCTCTACGTCGGCACCGGGGACGCCGGCGACCGCCCGCTGGCCCAGGATCCGGACGCCATCGGCGGCAAGATCCTGCGACTGACGCCCGACCTGCGACCAGCCCCGGACAATCCGAGCGCGCCGCCGCTGGCCGGCGGCGCCGGGTACGACCTGGGTCATCGCAACGTCCAGGGCCTGGCCTTCGACGACCGCGGCCGGCTCTGGGCGTCCGAGTTCGGGCAGAACACCTGGGACGAGCTCAACCTGATCCGGGCGGGCGGCAACTACGGCTGGCCGACCGTCGAGGGCCGGGCGGACGAGGGCGGCGGCGCGTCCGCCGGTCCGTTCGTCGATCCGGAACGGGTGTGGCCGACCGACGAGGCGTCGCCGAGCGGGATCGCCGTCTGGCGGGACGCGATCTGGCTGGCCGGCCTGCGCGGCGAACGGCTGTGGCAGATCCCGCTCACGTCCGGCCCCGGTGGATCGCCGACCGGAGAGCCGGTGGCCCACCTGGACGGTCAGCTCGGGCGGCTGCGCACGGTGGCGGCCGCGCCCGACGGCAGCCTGTGGGTCGTCACGTCGAACACCGACGGTCGGGGCGAGGTCCGGGACGGCGACGACCGCATCCTGCGCCTGACACCCGGCTGACCCGCCCCGCGGACGACCGGACCGGCCGGCCGCACCCACCCGGCTAAGAGCCTGATGGGGAGTCCGGCGGAGAGACCGGCCGGAGAGAACCGACCCACCGCAGTTGTCCACAGGAGTTGTCCACAGGATCGGGCGGCCGGGCTCGCTGCGGTCCCGCACCACCTACCGTCACAGCGATGACGACCCGCACCGACCGGCCCGGCCGGGATCTGCAACCGCGCTGGCCCGACCGCCTGCGGCAACGCTGGGCGGATCGGCGGCGCGGGGGCCGGCTCCGCCGGAACCTGCGTCGCGGGGCGGCCGCCGCGCTGGTCCTGACCGCGGCGCTGCTGCTGCTGGTGCCGCCCGCGCCGGCGACCGGCACGCCGCTGGTCGTTCTCGCTCGCGACCTGCCGGTCGGCGCGGTGC